>MNRR01000034.1:1161-32367 GCA_001916055.1 Clostridium sp. 28_12 | reverse complement strand
TGGAGGCCTATTTCTCGCTGCATCAAAAGTTCTCCACAAATATTCTCCTAACACTCCTATTGATAACATTATAATTCCAAATCCGACTAACATGATTATAATAATTGATGCATATCCTTCAACATCAATTATTCCTGTCATTTTTTTATAAATTATAATGACTAACCAAATTAATGCTATAAAGAAACTTAAAATTCCTGCTGTAGTTATCATTTTTATAGGGAAATATGAAAAACTTAATAGCGAATCATATACTAATTTGATTTTTTTAGATAGTGTCCATCTTGATTTTCCTATTTCTCTTTTCTTTCTAACATAAGGAACCGTTGAAGTTTCAAATCCAGCCCACAAAATTTGACTCATTAGTGATGTATTACATTCTTGCATTTTTACTAAGAAATTTATAACCTGTCTATCTATTAAAAATGAATCAAACCCTCCTTTTGGCATATTGTGTAATGCTAATTTTCTCATCAGAAATGCATATAGATTTGAAAAGGCTTTTTGCGTAATTGGTTCTTCTCTATCTGCTCTTACAGCCAAAACCACTTTACTTCCCTCATCATATTTTTTCATCATATCTAATATCATTTCTGATGGTTCTTGTAAATCAGCTGCTTTCCTTACAGCACAGTCTCCAGTGCATTGAGACAATCCGGCCAAAATCGCAGCATGTTCTCCAAAATTTCTTGATAATCTTATTGTTTTTATATTTGAATCAATTTTTGCTAGTTCTTGCATTACTTTATAAGAATTATCTTTTGACCCATCATCAACCATTATTAGTTCATATTGTATTCCTTCCGGTAATTTCGTAAGAACTTTTTCCTTTAAGTCTGCATATAATGGCAAAAGATTATCCTGATTATAATATACAGGTACTATTATTGAAATTTTTTTCATTTTTTATTTCGTTTTCCTCCTTTTTATTTCGAACTTATTCTACCACAATGTCACAATTAGGTCAAATACATTTTATTTATGAAACAAAACGTTTCATAAATTTCCCTGTATAACTTTTCTCATTCTTACAGATTTGTTCTGGTGTTCCAACAGCAATAACCTCTCCACCAGCATCTCCGCCTTCTGGTCCCAAATCTATAATGTGATCTGCTGTTTTTATTAAGTCTAAATTGTGTTCAATTACTATGATTGTATTCCCTGTATCCACAAGTCTTTGTAAAATATCTACTAATCTGTGTACATCTGCAATATGCAAACCAGTTGTAGGCTCGTCCAAAATATATAAAGTCTTGCCTGTAGCTCGTTTTGACAATTCTGTTGCAAGTTTTACTCGCTGTGCTTCTCCTCCTGATAATGTTGTTGATGGTTGTCCTAACTTGATATATCCAAGTCCTACATCATATAATGTTTGTATTTTATTTTTTATTTTTGGGATATTTTCAAAAAACTCTAATGCTTCTTCAACAGTCATGTCTAAAACGTCTGCAATATTTTTTCCTTTATATTTTACTTCTAAGGTCTCTCTATTATATCTTTTTCCTTTACATACTTCACATGGCACATATACATCAGGCAAGAAATGCATTTCAATTTTATGAACACCGTCTCCATTACAACTTTCACATCTTCCTCCTGATACATTAAAGCTGAATCTACCCTTTTCATATCCTCTCATTTTTGCTTCATTTGTTCCTGCAAATATGTCTCTTATTAAATCAAATGCACCTGTGTATGTAGCAGGGTTTGAACGTGGTGTTCTTCCAATTGGAGATTGATCAATATTAATTATTTTGTCTATATTGTCAAGTCCTTTTATTTGTTTACATTTTCCAGGTTTTTCACTTGCACCATTTAATTGTTGAGCTATATTTTTGTATAGAACTTCATTTACTAGTGTACTTTTTCCAGAACCTGATACTCCTGTAACGCAAGTAAATACACCTAATGGGAATTTTACACTGATATTTTTCAAATTGTTTTCTGTTGCACCAACAACCTCGATGCATTTTTTATTTCCTTTTCTTCTTTTTGATGGTACATGTATTTGCTTTCTGCCACTTAAATAATCACCAGTTATTGAACCCTTTACTTGTTTGATTTCTTCTGCGGTTCCTTGTGCCATAACATTTCCACCATGTACACCTGCCCCTGGACCAATATCTATAATTTGGTCTGCCGCATACATTGTATCTTCGTCATGTTCAACAACTATTAAAGTATTTCCTAAATCTCTTAATTTTTTCAAAGTTGCAATTAACTTGTCATTGTCTCTTTGATGAAGTCCAATACTTGGCTCGTCCAATATATATAAAACTCCTGTTAATCCTGAACCAATTTGAGTTGCTAAACGAATACGTTGTGCTTCCCCTCCTGATAATGTTCCTGCACTTCTTGATAATGTTAGATATTCTAGTCCAACATCAATTAAAAATTGAAGTCTTGAATCTACTTCTTTTAAAATCATCTCTGCAATGATTTTTTGAGAATCTGTTAATTCAAGATTTCTCAAGAATTCTTGAATATTTCTAATTGACATATCTGTCAACTCATTTATATTTTTTCCTCCGACTTTAATACATAAAATTTCTTTTTTTAGTCTTGCACCATTACATTCATCACAATGCATATTGCTCATATACATTTCGTAAAAATCTCTCATTCCTTGAGATTTTGTCTCATTATGACGTCTTTCAAGTGTTGGGATTACTCCTTCAAATGGAGCTGTGAATTTTCTTGTACCTGCATATGATGAATATTCAAAATCAATTTCTTCATCACCTGTTCCATAAAGAATTTTATCAATGAAGTCTTTAGGCAAGTCTTTTATTTTTTTGTTTTTTATTTCAACCCCATAATGTTTTCCAATACTTTCAAAATACATTTTGGCCATTGTATCGCCTTTTTTCATTGTACTTGACCCAAATGCTTTTACACCATCATATAAAGTTTTGTTCTTATCTGGAATTATTAAATCTTCATCCATTTTCATTAAATATCCTATACCTGAGCATTTTGGACAAGCTCCATACGGATTATTAAATGAAAACATTCTTGGTGTTAATTCTGGAAAACTGAATCCACAATCTGGACATGCATAATTACAACTGTATAGAATTGTCTTGTCTCCTACAACATCAATTAAAACTAAATTATCTGCATGTTTTAGTGCTACTTCTATTGATTCTGTAAGTCTTGCTGTTATTTCTGGTTTTATTACTAATCTATCTACTACTATTTCTATTTCATGCTTCTTTTTTTTGTCTAATTTTACATCTTCCATTTCTGTTAAGTCATAGATTTCTCCATCTACTCTTACTCTTGCAAATCCGTCTTTTTGTAAGTCTTCAAATAGTTTTGTATATTCACCTTTTCTGCTACGCACAACTGGTGCCAATATTTGAATTCTTGTACCTTCTTTTAATTTCATTATGTTGTCTACAATTTGGTCTATTGATTGCTTTTCAATTTTTTTACCACAATTTGGACAATATGGCACACCTATTCTTGCATATAGTAGACGTATATAATCATAGATTTCTGTAACTGTTCCTACTGTTGAACGTGGATTTTTTGATGTGGTTTTTTGATCTATTGAAATTGCTGGTGATAACCCTTCAATTGATTCTACATCTGGCTTTTCCATTAAACCTAAGAATTGCCTTGCATATGATGATAAACTTTCTACATATCTTCTTTGTCCTTCTGCATATAATGTATCAAATGCCAATGATGATTTTCCAGAGCCTGAAAGTCCTGTTATTACTACTAATTTGTCTCTTGGTATTTCTAAATTTATGTTTTTTAAATTGTGCTCTTTTGCTCCTTTTATGATTATTTTGTCATTCATTTTGTCTACTTCCTTTCTTTGATTTTTTTGCCATACTTTATAATAGCCAATCTGCATCAGTGTGCAAATTGGCTTTTGTATCTTTTATTTGTTAATAAAGTGCTGTACGGAAACCTATATTTATACTGTAATTAGTTGTATAATAGTAATATCTGTAACTTGCAGAATTATTACTAATGCGGTCATTATAAGCTCCTCCACGTAGACTACAAGGATTAGTTTCATTAGATGTATATTCCAGTGTCCATTCCCATACGTTTCCTGCCAAATCATATATTCCATATTTACTAAATGTATCACTTGCTCCTGTTGATAACAATATATCTCCATTCACCTTTTTCTCTCCATATGGACCTATTACCCAATCTTGTCCAGTAATTGCATATTTTGAATCTGCATTTGTTGAACTCCATAAGTTGTTTGAATAATTGCCCCATGTCTTACTGTCATTTCTTAATAAAGATTGTTTTACACCTTTATTTTCCAAGTGTTTTAAAACTAAATCCCATTGTACACCAAACATTAAGCTTGTATTATAGCTTCCTGATTCCATCATATTTGCTAATTTTTGCGCTTGGCTACAAGTTACATAATTGTATGGATATGCATTTTGCTTTATTATTGGTAATTCATTTGGAGTAATTGTTGCTGAACCAGATGTCCTTGGTTTTGCTTCTATTCCTGTTTCATATCCAGTTTCGTATTTTCCAATATAAAAGCCACCATTTTTGTATACACTCTTTAACATTTTCTTCTTTAATTCTATATATTTCTCTCGAGTTAATCCTGTTGCTTCGTCTGAATAATATTCATCTTTATACGTTGTTCCATTTCTATATGCACTCGTATATGTGTGTAAATCATTTTCTATTTTAGTATATTCCTCATCTGTAAAATCTCTAATTTTTAAACCTGCAGTTGGATAAACTTTTTCTGTTTTTGGAACTTCTATCCACACATATTGATTTCCACTACTATCTTGAATTGTTAATCCATTTTCTAATGTTGTTCCTTCTACTTGAGTAAATCCTGTTGGCAAGTATGTTCCTTCAGTTGTTACTGTTCCTCCTTTTATTTCTTCATTTGCCTGGTATGAATCAATACTTAATGTAATACTCATAGCTGATGTAGCTTTAGGATTGTCCATAAAATATTTTCCTACTGTATATCCCCATTTCGAATCTAATTCATCATTATCACCTGCCCAATTGGCTGTTACTTTCAAATATGCTTTATTCTTTGCAGATACTTGTGCAGAATGTTCAATTTCTAATGTAAATGGAAATTTGGTTGTATCATTTATGATTTTTCCCTTTACAACAACTTCTCCTGTTTCTTTTTCTTCCACAACTGATTTTTCAATATTTATATAATTTTCTGTAGTTGGTTGCTTTCCTTCTGGTACCAATTCATATGAAACTCCTGCAATTGATATTGCTTGAATACTATAGCTTAAATCTACCAGTGCTTCTCCATTATTCAAGATGTCAACAGTTACAGTTTGCTCCGGCATATGTGGATATAATGTAGGAAATTCTATTCCTATAGGATTTTCCTTTTTTTCCTCACCAATAAAATATTCCATATCCCATGCTGCCACATGCATATTCAATTGTGAATTTAAAACCTTAGAATATGCAAACCACGCAAATGTAGTCATTATAAGAGTAAATATGAACAATATATATTTCTTTGCTTTTTTCTTGCCTTTGGATTTTCTATGCTGACGCAATATATTCTTCATGCTATATTTTTCTCCCTTCTTTAGTACTTTTTTCTTTTGTAATCCTTTTTCACAATTATATTTTACACTATTTTATATTTTAACGCAATAATAATTTAAAAAATTTGCATTTTGTTAAATTTTGTAGTATAATTATGTTATCCATAAAATAACATTAGGAGGATAAGAATATGACAGAAAAAGTAAACAACTCAACAATAATCTTCTCAGAAGAAGGAACACTGGTAGTGAATCACGAGAGTCTCTCTCGGTGCTTTGTTGTAACGCACGTTGAATCTGGAAAAGCTGTAAAAATCCCAGAAGATAAGCTGATGGGAACTGTTTATAAGTATCCCATCGACTTCATTAGTGCATTTCGTAAACCATTTGCAGATATGAACATATCTGTTGTGGTTATCACTAAAAAAGCTGAAAAAGCTTTTTGGAACATGCTGGAGTTCAACAGAATCGATTCCTAAGTTCAACATCGTAGCTGTGCCATACATTTCTAAACTAGTATGGTGTGTCATTATTTTTTATCAATACCAGGAGGCTTACATAGCTCCTGGTATATTTTTTTGCACACGTGAGATCGCTTTTTTTCCGTGCAACTATAAAATCAGCTTCAATATAATTAAAAATATTGCACCAGGAACACCTAAAATTCCAACCCATAATGATGTAAAGAAATTCAGTCCTATATGAAATCCCCATATACCTCCTATCCAATTGATTATAATTATGCATACACCACCTAAAATTGAATTAAATACAAGCTTTAAAATTTTTCTAATTGGAATTATAAAAATTCTCCCTATAATAAATAGCATACAAATACAAGATATAATTACAAGAATATTTATATTCATATTATCACCTCAAAAAATAGTAGTAATTATTACTACTATCCTTATGTTGTTTTATACGTAATTATTCTTTAACCAGCTATATTCTTTTTATCAAATATTCGTGATTTTAATTCCGCTTCTCTATCAACTTTTATTTTCTTACTTTTAGCAATTTTTATTAAATAATCAAGTCTTGATTGATGAGCCTTTATCTGATAAACATAGTAATCAATCAGCTCATCTTCTGCAAACTCAAAATTGCATCTTGCTACTTCTAGTATTCTTTTAGTTTCACTGATAATTCTCATTAGTTCTTCTTCTAATTCTTTATCAGTCTTGCTTTTTAGCATTTTATTAATTAAATATTCTTCTTGCATTTTCTCCCTCTCTCATTTCAATTTATACTATTATATGCATCGTTTTCTATATTTATCCACTGCACAGAAAAAAAGCGATCTCAGGTGTGCATTGCACGAAAAAAAAGCGAGATAATCGGTGCAGTTTTGCACGGAAAAAAAGCGATCTCACGTGTGCAATAATATCCCTATTGATTGTATAATGAATAAATTCATCATATTTGACATAAGCAAATTATTTGTTGCCTCGACAACCCCATGCATATTATTGTTGCTGATAGTTTTATGATGTTTTTGCGCTTCGAAGAATGTAATTAATTCTGGTATGCTTGTTACAAAACCTAGAATAATTCCAATAACTATTTCTGGTATATTGAAAACTACACAAAGTGTGTCTAAGGTGTTCCCTAGCCATTCACCTATAAAAAATAATAATACTCCTGTTGCGATTAATAACACTACGTCTCTTATTAATTTTATTTTAGTTGATTTTTTTGAGATTTCTGTCTTTTTTTCTAGTTGCTCTGATTCATCATCTTCTTTTGGCAAATACAACTGGTGCACATCATTGTTTACTTTCTTAAAGCCTAGATATAAAATAAACAAAATTGGTACCATTACAATGCTTAACTCACTTTTCATAAAGCTAAAAAGTAAAGGTAATAATATTGTTATTAAAACCAAATATATATCAACTTTTATTGCTTTATTTTGTAACGATTTATGATTTTTATTTAAGGTAATTGCGCCAACATATTGAATTAAATTTATTACATTCGAACTTAAAACATTATAAATGCCCGCACCTATTAAACCATTAATACTTGCAGCACTTATTGTTAATAGTTCTGGTACAGATGTTGCAATTCCCGCGATATCGCCAACTGTTTTTGGCTTTAATTTTAGGTTTTCTGCCAAACTTCTTAAAGTTCTTACTAATATTTCCTTAGATATAACTACAATCAATCCTGCATAAAATAAAAATTGGATAATTTCCCATAATAAATTCATTTTTATCTTCCTTTCTCTTTAGCTTATTATTTACAAATTATTTAATTTTTATTGATATTTCCGGACTTTTGTTATATAATATCAGCATTAATGTAAGAAAGGGATTGAGAAAAATGATAGATATTAAGTTGATTAGAGAAAACCCAGATTTGGTAAAAGATAATATTAAGAAAAAATTTCAAGACCAAAAATTAGTTTTAGTTGATGAAGTTTTAGAATTAGATAAAAAAAATAGAGAAGCAAAATTGAATGGAGATAATTTAAGAGCTGATAGAAAAAAAACAAGTGAACAAGTCGGACAACTTATGAAAGCTGGTCAAAAAGAAGATGCTGAAAAATTAAGACAAGAAGTTCAAAAAATAAATGCAGCTCTTGAAGAAAATGAAGCTCTTGAAGAAAAATATTCTGAAGAAATAAAAGAAAGAATGATGAAAATTCCTAATATAATGGATGCAAGTGTTCCTATTGGAAAAGATGATAGTGAAAATGTAGAAGTTCAAAAATTTGGTGAACCAACAGTCCCAAATTATGAAATTCCACATCATGCAGATATTATAAATACTTTCAATGGTTTAGATAAAGAAAGTGCTGGAAGAACTAGTGGTATGGGATTCTATTATTTAATTGGCGATATTGCAAGATTACATGAAGCAATGCTTGCATATGCTAGAGATTACATGATTGATAATGGTTTCACCTACTGTATTCCACCATTTATGATTCGTTCTGATGTTGTTACAGGTGTAATGAGTTTTGAAGAAATGGATGCTATGATGTATAAGATTGAAGGTGAAGACCTATATTTAATTGGTACTTCTGAACATTCTATGATTGGAAAATTTAAAGGTCAAATTATTAAAAAATCTGATTTGCCAATAATGATGACATCATATTCTCCTTGCTTTAGAAAAGAAATTGGTTCACATGGTCTTGAAGAAAGGGGATTATATCGTGTTCATCAATTTGAAAAACAAGAAATGATTGTTCTTTGTGAACCAGAAGATTCTATGAACTGGTATAATAAAATGTGGAAACTAAGTGTTGATCTATTTAGAAGTTTCAATGTTCCTGTTAGACAATTAGACTGTTGCTCAGGAGATTTGGCTGATTTAAAAGTTAAATCATGTGATATTGAAGCTTGGAGTCCTCGTCAACAAAAATATTTTGAAGTTTGTAGTTGTTCTACTTTAGGTGATGCTCAAGCTAGACGTTTAGGCATTCGTGCAAAAGGAGAAAAAGGAAATTACTATGTTCATACATTAAATAATACAGTTGTTGCCACTCCTAGAGGATTAATTGCAGTTATCGAAAACAATTATAATGAAGATGGAACTATTACTGTTCCAGAAATTTTAAGACCATATATGGGTGGAAAAGCTAAATTAGTACCTGTAAAAAAATAAAGAAACATTTAGAACCAGTTCTTATCGGTGCAAAATTTTAAAATGCATAGCAAAGAACTGGTTTCATTGGTGTAAGAAAGGAATTTATATATTATGATAGTTAAAAATCCGAAATTTGAAATCTCTGCTGTTAGAGAAAATCAATATCCTAAAAACGGATTACCAGAAGTAGTTCTAGTTGGAAAGTCAAATGTTGGAAAATCTAGTTTTATTAATACTATGATTAATAGAAAGAAACTTGCTCGTACAAGTAGCGAACCTGGTAAAACTCGCCAACTGAATTTTTATAATATTGATGATTTGTTTTATTTTGTTGACTTACCTGGTTATGGTTATAGCAAAATGTCAAAACAAGAACAAATTAAAGTTGGAGAATTCATTGAACATTATTTAAAAACTCGCAAGGAAATCTGTCTTATTATATTTTTAGTTGATATTAGGCATGACCCTACTTCTAATGATTTTTTAATGTATGATTATGTTATAAGAAGTGGTCTTCCTTGTATGATTTTGACCAATAAAGCTGATAAGATTGCCAAAACTAAAGTTGATAATGCTACCCAAAACATCCAAAAGCAACTTAACCCTATTGGTGATATTACAACTCTTCCATTTTCTTCAGAGAGAAAAGTTTATAGTGATGAAGTTTGGAAAGTAATTGAATCTTATTTAAAAGAGCAAACTCTATGAGTCTGCTCTTTTCTCTATTTTAGTTATTGCTTTTAATGCTTTAGGTCTTTCTAGAACTACAATATGTCCACACCCTTGGCATTTTAGTTTAAAATCAACACCAACTCTGGTTATTTCCCATAGTTTACTTCCACATGGATGTGGTTTTTTAGTTCTAACTATATCTCCAATGTTGTAATCCATATTGAATTCCTCCTTTTCATTTAAGTAACTTTATACACCTTTGCTTATCTGCAATTAAATTCTATTATTTTAAATTTGTTTTAGCCACTTCGAAACGTTTGGCAATTCTGTCTTTTCCAAGAACTTGCATTATTTCATACATATCAGGTGTATTAGTTCTTGAAGTTAAAGCAACTCTTAAAACTGTACTTACATCACCAACATGAGCTTTATACATTCCTGGATTTGCTTTGAATTCTTTTACTTCTTTAGCATATAGTATTTTTCAATATATAAATCTAATATTTTAGAAATATCTTCTTTATTTGAAATTGCTGGTTGATATGGATATTCTTGAGTATTTTTGTAAAATTCAGAATCATACATATATGAAATATTTTCTTTAACATCAGACCATTTTGCAATATCTTTTCTTGGCTTTTTATTTCCTCTTTCAATTCCAAATATTTTTAAAGCATATTCCTTATCTTTTAATAAGTCTGCAAGTTCATTATCATATTCTTCTGCCCACTTTAATGATTTTTCATACACATCTTCTGCAGTCATTTTAGAAATTACTGTTTTTCCAATATCTAATAATTTTATCATATCAAATAAGGCACCACTTACACTCATCTTATTTAATTGAAAATCAAATTCTTCAATTTTTTTATCTGAATTTGCTCTTCTCCAATTTTCGAATGTAGAATTCGCAATATTTAATAAATATTCTTTTACTGCATCTGTTGGAATTCCTTGTTCTTTATAATATGAAACTGCTGCTTCTGGGTCTTTTCTTTTACTTAGTTTACGTTTTCCACCATTGTCATTTTTCATGATTGGTGATATATGTGCGTATTTTGGTGCTTTAAATCCCAATTCATGGAATAATTGCAAATGTAATGGTACTGATGATAACCATTCATCGCTTCTAATTACATGTGTTGTATGCATTAAATGATCATCAATTGCATGTGCAAAGTGATATGTTGGAAGACCATCTGATTTTATTATAATTATGTCTTGGTCATTTTCTGGGAAATCAACATTTCCTTTTATAACATCTTTATGTTTGATTTTTCTATCTTCTCTACCTGGTGATTTGAATCTAATTATATATGGTTCTCCTGCCTTAACTTTTTCAGCCATTTCTTCAACAGAAAGATTTCTGCATTTTGCCCAAACACCATAATATCCTGTTCTTAGTTTTGCAGCTTCTTGTTTATTTCTTATTTCCTCTAAATCATCTGGTGTACAGAAACATGGATATGCTTTTCCTTGTTCTAGCAAGTATTTTGCATATGCTTGGTATATCTCTTTTCTAAGACTTTGCTTATATGGTCCATAATTTCCGATTTCTTCTGTGTCTGAAATCATTCCTTCGTCTGGTGCCATATCAAAATCTTTTAAAGAATTTACTATCCCTGTTACTCCATTTTCTACTTCTCTTTTTTGGTCTGTATCTTCAACTCTTAAGAAAAATACTCCACCTGTTTTTTCTGCAACAGTTCTTGCAACTAAGGCTTGATATAATCCACCTATATGTACAAATCCTGTTGGACTAGGAGCAAATCTTGTAACAACTGCTCCTTCTGGTAAATTTCTTTCAGGATATTTTTCTTCATAATATGATATTTCTTTCGCATCTGGAAAGATTAAATTTGCTAAATCTTTGTAATCCATTTTCTTCCTCCTTATGGTTCATTTAGTTCTATAATTTTTTCTAAACTTCCATTATAATTGGTATAATCATTGGGTTTCTCTTTGTTTTAATAAACAAATAATCACGTAAGTTTTCTTTAACAGTTGATTTTATAGTTGACCAATCGCGAATTCCTCTTTCTTCACATTTTGCAACTTCGTGTCTTACTACACTTTTTACATCATCCATTAAATTTTCTGATTCTCTAACATATACGAATCCTCTAGAAATTACATCTGGTCCTGCAACAACTTCTCCTGTTTGAGAATCCATTGTTAATACAATAACTATAAGTCCATCTTGTGCGAGATGTTGTCTATCTCTTAAAACTATATTTCCAACATCACCAACTCCAAGTCCATCTACTAATACTCTTCCACTTGGAACAGAACCATTAAATCTTGCTTCTTCTGAATCTATCTCTAGTACTCTACCATTTGTTAACATGAAAATATTATCTTTATCTATTCCCATTAGTTCTGCTGTTTCTTGGTGTGCTCTTAACTGTCTATATTCACCATGAACTGGTATAAAGTATTTTGGCTTTGCTAGTGCTAAAATCAATTTTTGTTCTTCTTGGCAAGCATGTCCTGAAACATGAACATCAGCTAAAGCACTATATACAACTTCCGCACCTAATTGCATTAAATCGTCAATTACTTTTGATACATATTTTTCATTTCCTGGTATTGGAGTTGCAGATATGATAATTAAGTCATTTGGTGTTATTTTTACTTTTCTATGATCTCCTGCAGCCATTCTTGTTAAAGCAGACATTGGTTCACCCTGACTTCCTGTTGTTATTATGACAAGCTGGTCATCTGTATAGCTTCCAATCATATCTATATCTATAAATAAGTTATCTGGACATTCAATGTATCCAAGTTCAATAGCTGTTGAAATCATATTTATCATACTTCTTCCACATACTGCTATTTTTCTTCCATATTTTACTGCTGAATTTACAATTTGTTGAATTCTGTGTACATTTGATGCAAATGTTGCTACAACAATTCTTTTTGTGCAATTTAAAAATAGTTTTTCAAATACTTCTCCTACAGAGCTTTCTGACATTGTAAATCCTTTTCTTTCAGCATTTGTGCTGTCTGCCATTAATGCTAATATTCCTTGTTGACCTAATTCTGCAATTCTACCAAAATTCATAATTTGTCCATCAATTGGTGTGTAATCTACTTTAAAATCTCCTGTGTGTAAAATTGTACCAGCTGGTGTTGTTATTGCTAGCATTACTGAATCTGGTATACTATGTGAACTTCTTATAAATTCCACTTTGAAATTCTTACCTAATTTTATTATGTCTCCTTGATTTACTGTATGCATATCTGTGCTTCTTAATAATTTATGTTCTTCTAATTTATTATTAATTAGCCCTACTGTTAATCTTGTTGCATAAATTGGCACATTTATTTGTTTTAAGAAATATGGTATTCCTCCTATATGATCTTCATGTCCATGTGTTATAACCATTCCTTTTATTTTCTCTTGATTTTTTATTAAATATGTTATATCTGGAATTACTAAATCAATTCCCAACATATCATCTTCTGGGAATGATATACCACAATCTACAACAATTATTTCATCTTCATATTCAAATACTGTTATATTTTTTCCTATCTCATGTAATCCTCCTAATGGGATTATCTTTAATTTTGATTTTTGAAATATAGAATCATTTGAAGTTTTTCTTGTTCTTCCTCTTGTTACTCTCTTTCTTTCTACTTTTTCTTCATTGATTTCTTTTTTGTTTTCTACACTCTCTGCTTCATTTTTTCGGTTATAATTTCTTCTTGTGTTAGCTTTTCTTGTTGTATTTTTTCCCTTCTCTGCTTGAACTTTTGAATTAGTTCTTCTTTTTTTTATTGTTTCTACTTTTTCTACGTTTGCTCCTGTATTTTCTTTTGGAGCATTGTTTTCATCTGTCATAATCTAAACTTTCTCCTCTCTTTAATCTCTATTGAATTTCATTTTACGTACATTAATAGATAAGTAGAACATTGATAATAAGAAAATATTTGATTTTTCCTATTAAAGAATAAAGTATATTATACATGACATTCTTGCCATGTTTATACACTTTTTTCTATTTTATTCCACTCTCTTAAATTATTCTCTTTCTCGCTCTCTTTAATACATTAAAATAAAATCTCATCTTTGCCCTTTGGCAATCTGTTATAGATTATAACAAATTATGATAAACTTGTCAAGCATCCTTTTTTATGTTAATTTTTATTATCTGACTTTTAAGTATTTTTCCATCTTTTCTGCATTCGGATCTCCGATTCTTTTAGAAATTGTAATATCAAATTTGAGTAATATATCCAGTAACTCACTATGATCTCTTTCTCTATCTTTTGTATTTTGCTTCCAAAGTATTTTATTTTCTTCCCAACGCTTTTCGTTTTCTTCCCAACGTCTATCATTTTACTCCCAACGTCTTAAATTTTCTTGCCAATGCTCATTTTCAATTTGCCTACTTATTTCAATTTCTTTTTTATTTTCTTCAACCTTACTTCTTAACTCAGTAAATGAAGCTGCTGTTTGCAATTGAAAATTATTTAATGTCTGTAATATTTGAATTAATAATTCATTATTGTCATTCATATTCTTTTCCTCCTTGTTATATAGATTCAATCTAAAAAGATTTAATTAATGTATGAAGTAAAACCTCATTTGAATAATAAAAATACTAATGTGTTAAAAGAAATAACACAACAAAAAATCTGACCTAATTATACAATTTATAATATTATTTGTCAACAACTTTTCATCGACAATTTTCGATTATTTTAGACAAAATTGCACGGAAAAAAAGCGATCTCACATGTGCAATGCACGGAAAAAAAGCGATCTCACGTGTGCAAAAAAAGATGGAAACCATTTAAAGTTTCCATCTTGTCTATGTATAGTTTTATATACTTAAGGCCTTTCTCCTCCTCCTGTAACAGTTGTTGTACCTGGTTTGCTTAATCCAACATCAATTTTTACGTTACCACCAAGTGATGCATAGTTGATACAGTCAACATCTTGACCTTCAAGCCAAATGTACATTCTCATTCTAACATATTTTCCTGGTTCAATTGAAAAATCTGCTTTACCATCTTTAGCACTTACTAATTTTACAGCACCTTGAGTATCATCATAATTTATGTTTTTATCTACACCTGCTCCTGTTGTATGAGATACACCTGTATTTGGTGTTTGTAATGTGAATTGTCTTGCTAAACCTGCTGTTGCTGCTGCTGTATCCCAATTATAGATATCTGCGATTTCTTTAGTTTTATCAGCTGATGTTGATAATGCTTTTTTAGTTAAAGCATATGTAGGAATTGCTGAGTCAGCTGCAAAACGATTACTTGTTAAACCAAAAGCTGTTCTATCAGCTTCTGAGAATGTTACTCTGTTATTGTTTTGTACAATATATGTAACATGTGCTGCATATGTAGCTATTGCATCACCTGTACCAGCTGGTTCTCCACCCTCTTTTAAAGCTGCACCACTAGCATTTGGTTCCCAAATTGCTACATTTGTAATTTTACGAGCAGCACCTGTTGTAGCTTCTAAAATTTGTGATTGATTTGGTGTTTCATTTACTGTTACTTGAGTTGCTTTAGCTGTATCGTAATCAAATATTGCAAAAGCTACTCTTAGTGTATTTTGTAAACCTGTTGTTGCTTTTGAAGTTGTTTTTAAGCTTACAACTGAATTACCTGTTAATTGCAATATATCATTCTTTGTTGCTGTTGCAGCAGAAGAGTTTTGTAAGAAGAAGTCTATTGCATAAAATCCAGATGTTTTATCATTTGTTAATGCTGTATTACCTACTGCTAATTTTATACCTTCTGTATTTTCTCCTCTATAAAAATTCAAATCTGCTAAACCAATACCTTCTTCATCTTGTGCAGTTGTAGAAGCTGGTAATAATTCTCCTGGAATTATATTTGTTCTATTAGCATATGGATGTTCTAATGTCATTTTTTCTTTTCCTTCAGTACCGTCTAATTGTAAATCTTTATTTGTTTGTGCGAAATAATCTTCTGTTTTTGATAAATCAATTGAGTTTGCCCAGTTTAGAGCATCTAGTGAAATTTGTAGACCTTCAGCTACATTTACTTTACCTTCTAGTCCACTTAATGTTACGTTTTTCTGCGTAGAGAACCACGCATAAGTTGATACAATCAACAATATTGCTGTAAACGCTACCAACAATATCAAAGCATTTAGTTTTTTTCTTGAATTTCTTTGGTTGTTTTCTTGCATTTCTTTTCCTTCCTTTTCTTTTATTTTCTTTATATTTTTAAAATTTTATAAACTATCTTTTGTTTTGTGGAACTTCGTCATTTTGCAAAATATGTTCCTCTGTAAGAGTCATATGCATTTTGATTTCTCCACCAATTAAGTCATCTTTGCATTCTGGGTCATCACCTTCGACCCAAACGACAACAGTCCATTTATCTATATCTCCAACTTTAAAGTTTTCTGATAATTCTAACATCACTGTATCATCATTTTTGAATGGTTGTGTATTTGGTTCTGGTTCACCTGTTTCTTTATTGTTTTTTGCATAAATTACTTTATTTCCATTTTTAAAAACCATTACCCTAATAGCTTCATCTACATTTTTAATTACATCATCAATTTTGATTGTAGTCCAATAATTGATTGTGTCTTGTCCCATATTTTCAGCATAAAATGTATAAGCTATGTAATTTTTACCATTATGTGAGCCATCACCTCCATTGTCGATATCTTCTGGTAACCAGTTAACTGATATATCTGTAAAAAAGTCTATATCTTTTGACCTAAGAAATGTTCTTGTATATTTATGTTCTTTGTCTTCATAAATTACTAAACCACTTTCTCGCCCATATTCACTATCAAGTGTTACAGTGAAATTTTCTCCCCTATAAAATATTGATAGTATGATATAAACATTTATTAAAAAAATAACTATTATTGCTAGTATTACTCTAAAAGCTATACGCCTTGATTTCTTTCTTTTTTCCTTTTTAGCCTTTTCTTCTAACTTTTGACCAGCTATTTTTTCGTCTACTTGCTCATCAATTGTTTTATCTTCGTTTTTTGTTTGTTCATTTGCCATATTACCACCTGGTCCTCCAAAAAATATTTTTTTTCAACAATATCTATTAATATTATACTTAGTACGCTTTTCTTTGTCAATGGCTTTAATATTACATTTATATTACATTTGTGTTACATTTTATATTTGCTGTTTTTGCTATACTTATCCATTATCTCGTAACATTGAACTGGTTATTCTCACTACTACTTCAATTGCTTTTAAAGGGTCATTTTGCTCGTTTTGATAATAATTATAAGCATCTTTTCCAAACTTTGTATCTAATACATCTTTTGCAAGATTTTCATCTTCTGTTCCATTTCCTTGGTATGTCCAACTAACATTCAATTTCAATGTTGCATTAGCCTCTGGAGTTTTTTCATCATCAACATATTCTCCATCAATTCTAGTTTTATCATATGTATAGCTTACGTTAAATGGGTATGATGTATCATCTGCAAATACATGGACGGTGTTTCCATCTGTTTTTATTCCACCATTTGCTTTTAATTGACTCAACACTTCTTTTCCAAAAACTTTAACAGATACTAACTCATATTTAATTGATGAACTAGTAGTAGTTAAATTTCTTACATGAACAATGTCCTCTCTATCAGGCATTCCTGGATAAATTTCATCTATTGTGAATGTATACTTTTCATCTAAAATTTCTTTATTATCTACATAATAAGACACATCCCAAGGTGTTACATTACTTTCTAATCCACTCATTGTAACTGGTTCATTCACATTAAACCATGCATAGGTATTTACTATTAATATTACTGAAAATATCATTATTAATCTAATTCTAGACGCGACACTTCGCTTTTTTGCTCGTCTGAATTCACGTAATATATTCATAAATCCTCCATTCTATCTTTAGTCATTTTCGTTTTCTTCTTCATCATCAGTTTCATTTTCGTCACTTTCATCATTCTCATCAGTTTCATAATTATCTTCTTCGTCAATTATCTCAATTTCCTTTTCTTGATAAGAATCTTCCTTTTCCTTAGGTTCCGCTAATTTATGAATTTTTTCTTTTTTAGAATTCTTAAAAGTCAAAAATACATTTAATACTAAAATCGAAACGATGATGAAAACTGAGTATATATTTGTCGCTAATTTATATAAAATAGTTAATAATTTCGACTTATATATTACAATACCATAAATTTGGTCTTGATTAATTTTAGGGTCTTCAACACTTGAACTGTTTAAACCTTTTGCATGAAAAGTTAGTCTTCCATTTTCCTCATTCTCAATTTCAACAACATTATGCATAATAATTTTTCCATTATATTCGCCATATTTTCCTAGGTAAACAATATCCTCACCAACGCTGATATTCTTAGGTTCTGTTTCTTTACATATAACAACCTCTCCAACTTGATATTCAGGTTCCATACTTCCAGTAATAACTCTAAATATTCTATAGCCTCCGATAGACCTATTACTATCACTAATCTTTTGTAGTATTATTACTGCTGTTAACAAAGCACAAAATATAATAAGAATTTGATATAATAGTTTGATTACTATTTTTATTACTTTTTTTGCTTTACTTTCTTGTCTAATCTGGTCTTCCATAATTTTTTACCTCTTTATACATTGTAATTATCTCTCAACTTTTTAATTTCGTATTTCTTTCTTTTCATCTTTCTATCATTTTTCTTATTGTCATTTAAACTAACTAGTACAAATACAATTATTACAAAAATAAATATATTGATAAACCCTCTTGTATTTTGTATATATCTTACAAACTTCCCTAATTTTGGAATACTAACTAGCACTTTTCCATAAATATCTTGCATACTCACAAAATCTTTATCATATACTTCATTATTATCCCCTTTTGTTATAAATTTCACCTCTTCTTTGTCTTTTGTGATTCCAAATATTCTATGTGATATTATTCTATCATTTTGTCTAAATGTTATAATATCACCCTTTTTAAGTTCTTTAATTTTGCATTTTTGAACAATTACTAAATCATCTTTATAAAATGTAGGTTCCATACTTTCAGAAACAATGTCAAATACATAAAATCCCAAAATATGTGTATGTTCTTCAAATGATAATATTAAATTAATTATAAAAAGTATTATTAAGCTAATAAGTATTATACTCTTAATTATTTTTTTTGTCATCTTTTTATTTTTAATTTTATTAGAAATTTTTTCAACATCATATTCCAATTTTTATCTCACCTTATATTATTTTCTTTTGCATTATTTTTTCAGCATTTCTTTTACAGAAACTATATATTCCAAATCATCAATAGAATATTTACTTTTCTTTATATTGTTATAATTACTAACAATTTTCACCTTTTTTATTAAGTCTTCTAGATTATCTTCTTGAAAATTCTCTTTTGAAACTTGCATTCCAAATAATTTGTACTTATCTTTTATTATAACAGCTAAATCTTTTGTATCACTAATTTTTACATTATTAATAACTTTGAAATCTGAAAAATTAATAAAATCTCTTACTTTTTTTACCTCTTCTCCAATTTCTTTATCTGTTATTTCTTCATTCTTTTTAATCATAGCTCTTGCCATAAATCCATAGTAACTACTTGCAAGTTTTAACACATCTAATAATGATGATGTTTCATCAATATTTTGTACTATTTTTTGTCTAATAATTTCAGTGTCCAACTGTAAATATTCTTTTTTCAAATCTAGTATAAGATTATTTCTCTTTAAGATTTCTTCATTTTTTTTCTTATCATTTGAGCTTTTTAATCCGAATAGTCCTTTACTAGGTTTATCTATTTTTCCATTTATTTTGAATATTTCTGATTTTATTTTCTTTATGTTTTCTTTTGATAAATCATAATCTGTTTTCTTAACTTTTTTACTTTTATTTTCTTCATTCTTTTTTAACTCTTCTTGTCTAAGTTCTAATATTTCATCTACCAAAAATTTATATTCGCAATATATCGCATATTCATTTAAATTGTCATTTAATTTTGCAATATTCTGATCCATATCGGCTTTTTCTTTTTCTGATATTTTAGCTAATTCTTTTGAAGTTAATTCCAAATATATTCTTGTATAATTATCTAATTTGAAATCGTTTATATTCATTGCTCCTGTGAAGAACTTATTTAAAATAATTCTATTATCAGTTGCTTCTATTTTTTTCTTTTTATTAATCAATTCAACTTTTTTATCTTCAACACCTTCTGCAGTTGAATTAAAGCTTTTTAAGATTTCTTCTGCCTTATTTTGATAAAATTTATCTATTTCATTTTCATATTTATCATAAATATATTTTATGCTTACATATAAATGTGTAACAACATCAGAGCATTCCCAATACACCTTTTCAAAAGTACTTTTAACGAGTTCTGAATTTATATTACCTTTATTAGCTTCTTGCAATAATATATCCATATATTTTTTTGCATATTCGCTTACATCAAAATCTTGTGCACTTAATTTTATTCCAACATTCTGAAATTGTTTAACACATTCAATTAACTCTGTATTTAATCTTTCCAAATTGCTTTTATAATATCCATTTACATTATATGCGATTTTGTCAAGTCCCATTTTCTCAAATGATGAACGTGTATCTGTATTTCTTACAGCAACATCATATCTTAAAATTTCTTCTTCAATTTGATGAATTTCCACATTTTCCTCTACATCAGTGAGCATATCATATCTTGCTGCGATTTCTTGTAATACATTTTCATTTAAAGCTTCATACTTATCTGTCATATCTTTTATAGTTTCTAATAACGATTTTATTGCTCTAATACCATTTCTAGGTAATACTGAAATAACTTCTTTATCTGTTGATATTTGTTTTTCTATATTTTCTACTAATTCTTTCATGAATTTTCCTCCTCTAATTTTTTGACAGTATCATATTCGCTATTTAAAAACTTTAAAAAACTTTCTACTTGTTTTTTCACATCTAACAATTCTTTATTTTCTAATTTTGAAACTTTTACATTTTTTATTTCCATAAAACTCACCTCCTATGGATTTTCACTCTCAATATATTGAGTAAATTTCAGTGTTGCCCTATAATTTAAAGCTTCGTTTTCTTCGCTTCTATATTGTGTATCTAATTTATTGTCCATTATGCTGCCATCACCATCATTCCATCTAAAAAGAATTCTAATATCACGCTTTTTTTCATTAGCACTGTTTAAGTCTTTATCTGGGTCTATTACACCTTTTATTTGTTTAGTTTCAGTTACAGTAGATTTATCACCATCTACAATCTCATAACCGTAAATTTCGAAATCTTTTAACTGAGTTTCATTTAACTGTTCTATTGAAAATTCATACTTAAATGCCAAATCCACATATGTATAATCAATCATCATGTCAAAATAGCCTGTCCTTCCAGGTACTAGTGTATTATTATTATTCATATTTTCGTTTTCAACCAATACAGGTTGTACGACTTCACTAAGTGATTTCGCTTCATGGATATTAAGATCATTAATTTTTATCAACCATCTTTTTATATGAGTCTGATAAGTAGTATCAACTTTTTCAAAATATCTTGCATATGTCCTTCTGATAGAAAAAATTGTAAACAATAATGAAATAATACATAATATCTCCAAAACTCTTAATTTGTTTTTTCTTTTCATCAGTTTTCCCTTTCAATTTTTTCAGCATCATGTCTTCCTTTAAATATTCTAAATCCTGCATATATAGATAGTGGCACTATTCCGCAAAAATAAAAAATGTATTTATTTACTAACAAATTACAAATAAATGTTAGAACATATAATTTGGTCTGAACAACACCATTTATTTGATTTCCGGTTATTGCAGGATCTTCTAGATTGTTAGCAATTCCCTTTGTGTGGAAAATTCTTTTTCCGTCTTTTTCTTCTATATCAATAACTCTGTGTGTTATTAATAAACCTTTTACAGAAGCAGCTTCTCCTAGGTATGTAACATCATCACCTACTTTTATATTGTTTGCATCTTTTTCTTTTACAAGTATTACATCTCCAATTTGATATTTAGGAATCATACTTCCTGTTTGTACTCTGAATATTCTATATCCAAAAAATGATTCTTTATTATTTGTTACTTTTTGAACTCCGATTATTAAGCAGATTATTATTATTAAAACTGTGAGTAATCTAGAAATTATGTTCCATATTATTTTAAATACTCCTACTCCTTTTTGCTTAACTTTTTTTTCTTCTCTTTGGTCTTTCATTATTTTAACCTCACTTCTTTTGCTTGTGACATATATTTGTCAATTTTTTCTTTAAATTTATCTTCTATTGGTTTTAAAGAAATTACATTTCTAGTTTTCATAACTAAAAGTTTATCTGTAATCATTTGCTTTAATTCTTTGTCAGATAAATCTGGATTTAATTCAATTATTTTCTCTATTAAATTATCTGTTAATTCTTTTCTTGCTTTTTTATCTTCTATTGCATTTTTTCTTTTTTCTTTTAATTTTTCCTCAATATTTTTATTACTAAAAATTAAGTTCATTAAATAAATGTCTTCATCAACAAGTTTTTTTGTAATTCCCTTTTCTTCTATCATTTTGCCAGCTTTTACTGCTTTGTCTTTTATTTCCATTTGGTCGCTTAAGTAATTCCATAATTTTAGCGCATATTGAAAATGAACATTTTTTAATAATACATTTGTCATTTTTATTGGAGATTTTACTAGTGTTACTCTTTTTGCAGCTAATATTTGATATACATTAGTTGTTTTTAAGTCTTTTATTTTTTTCTTTATTTGTTGAATTCTTTCAGCTGTTCCAGAAGATTTAGAAACTCCAATTTGTTTTTCTGAAATATACTCAACATTTACTTTTATTTTTTCCTTTTTGTAATTAGCTTCTGCATGATAATTAGCCTTTTTCTCGTTTTTTCCTTTATATTCAGTCTCTTGATCCTTTTCACGTAAATACATATAATCTTCTATCAATTTTATAAGACTGAATAAGAATCTGTTTTCATATGTAATAAATGTCTCTTCTTTATAAGCATTTAATATTTTTTTAGGAATAACTTCTCCAGACTTTTGGTTAAATCTGTCAACAAAGTTAACATTTTTAGATAAATGTTTTACACTCTCAACAGTAACTTTTTTTATTAACTCTATTTTTATTATTTCCTCTTCTGTAACAATGTTTTTTATCTCTTTTGTTAGAGCCTTTTCAAGATGTGGAAGTGAAAATTCTACCATTTCTATCCATTCGTCATTTTCTACAATTTGGCTTTTACTAAGGTCTAACAATAATTTCGAATTAACTTTATTAAGAAACTCCTGTGATGATTCTTCTGTTTCAAAATTCGTTAACTTAACTACATTCAAGTCCATTAGCTATTCGTTCCTTGCATATATATTTAGGTTTTTTATAAAGGTTTTGCCTATAAACCTTTTTTATATACTAGATAAGTTATACCTACCTAATATATAATAAGATACAATTTTATGACATTTTCTTCAATCTTAGCAAGAATTCAATACATTCAGCCATTTTTCCTTTTCCAAAGTTCTTGTCTAAGAATTCTACATATCCGTCAATCTCATCTCTAATTAAAGCTAAGTTTAATCCTTCAAACTTTCTTAATACTTTTTTAGCCATGAAGTAATCTACTGCTTCTGTTTCGTCTCCTCCACAAGCAACATAAACTGGCACGAATTTTCTCATGTGTTTTACAATACGGTTACCAAAAGCTACTCTGAAGTGTTTGATTGTATAGTTATCCATGTCATCGATTTTCTTTAATGTTGCATCAGATATTGCATAATCAACCATTGCTTTTTCAAATAATCCATTTAAATATGAATAATTTACATCTAGTGCATCTACTTGGTCTGGTTCAAAAGCTATACCTTTTTCGTTGATGTCTATTGGCATTGCTCTATCATATACCTTATCTGTTACCATGAATGTAGAGTCATCGTTGTTGATTGTTCCTATGTACCATGCATTTGGTGGAATTTGCAATTTTCCTCTTATTAATTTTTTTGGATCTGATGGCCATGAACTTTGTACAACTTCAATCTTCCAATCTTTTGTGCTATGCATTTCTAGAATTGATAACATTTCTGCGAAGTAGTACTCAACACGCGCCAAGTTCATCTCATCTAGGATTACTGTATAAATTTCATCAGTATATCCTGCTTCATATAGATATGCTAAGAAATCTGTTTCATTAAACTTTTTAGTAAATTCGTTTAAGTATCCAAAAATATCTGTTCTATCTCTCCATGATGGTTGAACTGAAGCTACACATGAAGGGTGTTTTACGAAATTACCCCAAGCCAATGATATAGATGTTTTACCTGTACCAGAAATACCTTGTAGAATTACTAGTTTTGTTGACGCTATGGCTGATACGAATAATCTTATCATTTTCTCACTATAATATAATTTTAGTTTACTTGCTGCAAAATTTCTAAATCTATAGCAAAATTCTGGTAATTCAAAAGTATTTCGATAATCTTTTTGTTTATATTTTGCATATTCTTGGTCTATTAATATTAATTTTGAGAATCTACTTTGAGTATTAGGGTCAATTTGTTCTTCATCATTTGCCTGTGATTCTGCTGCTGCTGCTAATGCTCTATTTGTAGGACCAACTCCAATCCCATTTGGATTTACTCCTAATTCTGGTGATTTCATTGACAATAATTTTAATTTTTCATCAACTAGTTCTTCAACTTGATCATTTAAAGTATCTATTTGTTTTAATAGTTCTTCTTGGTTAATAATTTTCTTTCTCCATTTCATATGCCTCTTTAGAAAAAATACTATTATTCCAATAATACTTCCAACTACTATTATCATACAAATGATAGCAAGTCCAGTTAAAAACCATTCTGAAACTTTAAAATCATTTGCATAATTTTGAATTATATAATAATATTCTGGAATGTTGAATATATTAAGTATTCCTTTCCATAACCCTCCAAATATCTCTCCAAATCCTGAAAAGAATTGGTGTAAAAATTCAAATAAAAATCTTCCATATGTTTCCATATATTTCTCTCCCTGTTTCTTATTATTCACATACTACATTTTTTAATATTGTTTTATTACTTTTTATCTCTTTATATAAATGCATGTTCTCTGGTGCAATAACCAATTTGAACATTTTTAGTTTTTCAACATCTTCTATGTTTTTTATTGTATCATCTAATGTAATTGTAAAGTTATATCCCTTTTTAGTATATTCTAATACACTTTTTTGGTTTTTAATATAGTCTTCATACGATATGTTTAAACTAATTTTATCTTGCAATGCTTCATTTCCTAGAAGTGATAAAATTCCTTCTGATTTCTGTTTTTTCTTGAAAAGTGATGTTGTGAATTCTGCAATGTAACTGTCTTTGAAGTTTCCATTTATTATATCTCTAATTGCAATTGTACTTAATAAAATATATTCAATTTGCAATTTATCTTCTGCTACAATTCCTTCTGTATATACTTTTTCAATTGCTGAATCGCTATATTGCATTGGCATCTTCACATCATATGTCATATTCACAAAATATGTATCTTCATCAAATTTTGTACTTTCAAATTCTAACATAAATTCATCTGTGCTAAACTTATCTAAAAATATATCTTTTTCTAACATATCATCTTTTATTTCTTTGTATAGTTTGTCTTCTATCTCTTGTGCCATTTTTATATCTAACGTTGAATCCACAATTTCTGCTATTTTTTCTATTATTTCCTTTAAACTATCAATTGTCTTGAAATTCTCTATATTTCTTACATTATCAAAAAATAAGATATATCCAAACACTTCATTAATACAATGAATCAAATTTAGTTTGTTTTGTTTTTCGTCTAATGTTTGAGCTTCTTCTTCACATCTTTTCATCAAAGTGTCTTCTTTGAAATTTAATTCATCCAATATTCGTAAGTAAAAAGCCCTGGCTGGCTTTTCCGTATTTTGCACATTATAATATCTTGCATTAATATATGTTTTTAGGTATTCACTTACAAACTCTTCATTATAATAAGAACTAAATATTGCTTTCATATATTTTTTGATTTTTTTCTCTGTAAATTTCAGATATGTATCCATTAAGTTGTTCATTTTTTCCTCCTTGCACATTTGAGATCGCTTTTTTTCGGTGCAATTTGCACGGATTATCTCGCTTTTTTTCGGTGCATGTTTCTAATCTATAATTTGTTTAGCACTTAAATCTAATTTTATGTATTCAATCAAATCAGAATATTCTGCATTTGTATCATTTTCCTTAGGAAATCTAACCTTTATTACATATTTATCAGTAGAGTCAACTCCTTGATTCATCTGTGATTCTGCTATTGATATTTTTTTGTAATAGGTTCCATCATCATCTGTAATTATTTCTTGTTTAGCTGCTTCAGAATCAAGGATTTCTCCATTTTTTTCTATTTGATATTCTAGTGGAAGATTTGTTGTCATTGTTAATGTAAGTCCATATTCTAAGTCTGTTTCAGCTCTTTTTTTGATTGTTCCATCATCTTCTTTTTGAAAATTTGATACTGAAAATGAGTATTCATATGTATTGTTCGAAGGATAAATGTCCTTTATTAGTAGTTTACCTGTTTTGAAATCATCATGTAACATCCAAAATGCCACATCTACATCTTTATCTGATGTTGCAGTTGTTTCATATCTTGCAAGTGTATTTCTTATTAAAATTATAGCAACTATTATTATTGATATTAATAATAGTACTAAAAGGCTTTTCTTTAACTTCTTTTTATCAATCATTTTCCTCACCTTTTTTCTCTTTATATGAAATTAAAGCAACAAACAAGATAACTGTTATAATTACTGGAATTATTACATGTGCATCTGTAAATACTTTTTTCCAAATTTCAACATTGTTTACAATAAATACAACTTTACCAATAACCTGTTCCTTTTGAATAGGTAAGTCATCAGTATTGTTGTAATCACCTTTCGCAATTATAGTATTTTCATTTATCTTGGATATTCTATGTGTAATTAGTACATTGTCTTTTTTGTATGTTATAATATCATTTTCCTTTATTTCATCACCTATTTTGATTATTACAATATCACCTTTTTCAATTGTTGGCGACATACTTCCAGTTTCGGCACTAAGTACTGAATATCCAAAAATATTTATGTATTGCTTTTTTTGAATATTAACTTGACAAAATCCTAATATTGCAAGGATGGCAATGATTGCTAACAATACTATTATTAGATTAACTATTATTTTTTCTATTGTTTTAATTACCTTGTTCATTGCCTATCACTTCTCCTGTATATTGTTTTAAATTTATCTTTAATGGTACAGATATTTTTGCATTCTCTGTTTGTCCAATTTCTGAATCTATTGCATTATTATTTTCATCATTTATCCATTCAAAATATAGTTTTACATGGTTCAAATATTTATCATTTATTTTTGATATAGGTATTACTGCTTTCTGTGTATTTGAAGCAAGATTTGTGCTTATATCAGTATTTTCTATCTTCTCTTCATTGCCCGCTTTTTGAAACCAGTTTTCTACTTTAACTAGTTTCATTTTTGTTGTTAATTGTTCAAATTGCATATCAAGTTGATATATTACTGATACATCTGTGTTTGTTGGATCTATTATTATTTCGAAGCAAGCTTGTGTTCCAGGAGCCATCTTTTGACTCTTAACACGAGCAGAATCTAAATATATAAGATTGTCTTCTGTCATGTTAAAAGTCAAGTTTTGGTCACCTGATGATATGTCTGCTCCATTTACTTTTATTGACCATACTCCCAATAAATTTGAATAATCCCCTTGATTTTCTTGTTTATATAAAGCATACATGTTAGCTATTTGTAATAAAGATATAATTAACATTATTAATAATAAAATTGTTAATAATTTTTTCATTTATTTTCCTCTTTTGTTGTTTTTTTCTTTGTAGTTGTTTTATGCTCTGCCGTTTTTTTGGATTCTGCAGATGTTTTATGTGTAGTCGTTCTTGGTGCTGCTGTTTTTTTATGAACTGGCTTACTTTCAGTTTTTTTAGTTTTTTCTGTAACATCTTCATCATCTATTTCTTCTGATTTAACTTCAACTGCTTTTGTTTTCTTTTTTTGTTCTCCAAGGAATTTTATTTCCATTGCCAATTCAAATACTTCTTGTAAGAATAATAGTAATGATACAACTACTACACAGAATAAGTATCCCCATTTAGATTCTAATAGGTTTAATACATATCCCCATCCTTGAATAACAACTGTATCACTAACTCTTCCTATAAAATAGTCATTAGCGTAACTTTCGTCTTCATCAACGATGTATGTTATGTGTCTGCCTTGTTGTGTTTTAGCTTTTAATGTAGTATCAATAACTTCATATTCTTGGCTATTGATTACTTTATACATAAAAAGTTCATCTCCAATTTGTACATTTTTGTCACTTGTACTTTTTATTAATAGTATAGAACCTTGTTTAAATTTTGGTTCTAAAGAATCATCTTTAACTATATACACTGTATATCCACCCAATTGACTATTATTGTAGTCATTGTATGATAATAACAATACTGTTACTGTTATTGCTATTATTGCATATATTACAAATAATATAGTTCCTAATGCTTTTTTCATATCATTTCTCCCTTTCTTTTGTCATATGCTTTATATTATTGTTTTCCATCTTGTTGTGAATCTTGTGATTCGCTTATAGCATCTAATTTTACTCTTTTTGTAGCTCTCATATCTCCTCTATAAATTACACTTATTTCACATTCTTCTCCAACATCCAAATCAGTATTTGTACCAGTTCTTAATTGGCCTAATACATTGTCATCACCATCTATCAAAATTGCATTAAATTCTTCATCTGGGACTTTTGCAGATGTATTGTTTATTACCCTCATTGTTATCATTGTTTGGTCATTATCTGCTAGATATTCCATAGAAATGTTTTGAGCTTCTAGCCCTGCCTCAGTAGTTGTTTCTGGTAATTCTGTCACTTGTTCTTGTGCCACTTCATCTGATGGCTTATTATTTTTCTTATTTTTAGTTACATTTACTATTATGATAATTGCAATTATTAGAACTACAACTGCTACCATAAAAGTAATCAACATCTTTTTACCTTTTCTTACCTTTTTCATATTTTTCCTCCTTTTTCTCTAATATATTTTATACCATAACTTTTTTCAAAAGTCTATATATTTTTTCAATAAATTTTTGGTATATTTGTCATTTATTGCTGGTTGTTAGTTACCCTGATAACACATGCTGTATCACCAGAAGGATATGTATAGTTTTTAGACATATTAACCTTATAAAATTTAATATTATGTGTTGATTCTTTGTCAATATTAAATGTGAATTTTTTTACAAATCCTTTAGAATCTGTAACCTCACTACCTTCAATTTTATTCACATATGCTTCGTCATCTAAATCAACTCTAACAACATTTGGATCAAATTCGAGAGTTACAGGCATACCTGTTTCTTTAGCATTAACCAATTTTAAAATTGCATAATTTCTGTTAGTAACATCATCAATTGAATAACTATTAAGTACTACTTGTTTAACTCTTAAGCTAACTTCACAAGAAATTTCTTTTTTATATGGTTCAGTAGTATTTGCCTTAATTTTAATGGTAATAACATCATTTTCAGCAATCTGTGTTTTTGGAGTTACTACAATCATCAATCTACTAACATTGTCAGGCTTTCCATCTTTTTTTGCATATATAATTCCTGTCGTATTAGTAGGACCATCTGCACTATTAATACCGTAAAGTTACCTTATCAGTATCAGGAGTCTCACAAGATACAGAATAATTCAGATCATAATCCAATCTTAGTAATGTATTAGCATAACTATATAAATCAAAATTCAATTCATATGCGTCAACTCCACCCCAGTTGTCATATTGATATGTTGCATTATCTAAAGTAAGTAAATCACTCGTAAAGTAAAAGGCCTTTGAAGTAAAATATGCCTCTCTAACTCCATTGTACACATATCTTCCGAAAACAGCACATGATATTGCTAAAACTATAAGAAATATCACTATACCTATTTTTATCTTATTAAATTTTTTAACTTTCTTTTGTCTTTTCATACTACCCTTTCCAGACTCTTTTGCACACGTGAGATCGCTTTTTTTCCGTGCACTTTGCACACGTGAGATCGCTTTTTTTCCGTGCAATTTTGCACACATAAGATCGCTTTTTTTCCGTGCAATGCACCGAAAAAAAGCGAAATGAAATGTGCAGTAGTCTATTCTACTATAAATGATTTTCTAATTTCTTGTATTAGAGTATTATTGTAGTACGCTTTGAATACTAATTTATATTCACCTGTACTAATGCTTTCTTTTATTAGCTTTTTAAATTCTACATTTTCAACGTACTCATTATCAGTAGATGTTGGATGTTCCTTTTTCTCCATAACTATGTATTCTTTGCTACCACTTGCTGTTACCAAGTTTTGACCTATACATTGTTCTGGTGTTTTTAATTCAGTACCATCTAAGCTCTTTAAGTAATCTTTTAGATCTACTTTTGTATAGCTTATTCCATTATATGTCTTTGTTCCATCTTCAGCTGTTGTATAAGTATCATTACGTTTATATAACTCAACTCTGATATTTGTATCATTTGTTGGTGAGCCAACTTTAACTGTTAAGTCAAGTCCATCTCCTCCATCAAGGTTTAAACCAGTTTCTTTATTAACAATTCTGCTTCCATCAGCGGTCTCTATACCTGCAAGTCCTAATAATTTGTTAATAAATGTTATATAAATTTCTTGAGACGCTACTTCTTCTCCTCCATAGTGGATTCCGTCATCTGATGCAAAGAAATATATTTTAGCTATATATTGACCAGCAGATACACTGCTTTGTGTCATTGCTAATTCATAAGAATTGCTTAATTCTGCTAGATTGTCTGAAAGTGGAACTCTGATTACTCCGTCCGCACCTGCTGGATAAACTGTTGAATCAGTTTTATCTGTAAGTTTGAAGTTTTGTAATTCTGGTGCTTTTATTCTTTCACCATGTTCATCTACTATTTCAATTGCCATACCTAATTTTTTGTCATAATATTTTGTATCCATAATAGTCTTGCCATCAGCTACTTTTTGTTCTAGTAATGAAGCATCAAATTTGAATGGTATTGATAAGTTCTCAAATACTGTGTATGAAGTTGTGCCATTGTCTGTAACAACTGTTTCAGTTAAGTTTGCCTTATCTGTATACATATTGTATTTCAAATTCTTTTGTCCATTACCGTATTTCTTTGAGCCTGATGAACTTCTTAATTCTAAATATGTCTCTTGTGCTATTTTATTTGCATTAATGTTAGAATCAATAAAGTTAAATGAAACTTCATATTTTTCTAATGCATATCCGCCATTTGAACCAGAATGATAATATTGGCTATTATTAT
>MNRR01000034.1:0-1148 GCA_001916055.1 Clostridium sp. 28_12 | reverse complement strand
ATATTTAGCTGTTTTACTTGTTGTTCCTCCCATATCTATGAATTTAGATAATTTGTACAAATATCTTGTGCTTCCAGAAGAATTATCTGTTGCATCATAATCAGTATCACTTGCAACTTGATAATAGTAAACTTTATTTACATTATCACCTTGACCATAATCCCTTAAAGTAACTTTTGTTCCTTTAGGTAATGGTGTTGAAGTAGATAATACTCTGTAATCATCTGTTGCATAGATATCAGATTGTGCTCCAAGACCAACTTCGTATAATACATAACTTATATCTACTGAACTATCTGTTGTGTAGTTTAATTCCGTATCGATACTATTTGTAAATCTTGGTACATAGTTTTTACTTTCTTCCTCATATAGAGATTGAATGTTAACTGCTATAACATAAATGTATTTCCAACACTTGGATCATCTGCTGACCTAGATTTTCCTGTAAATACAATATTTACAAATCCTAAATCTTTAGTTTCTGAAACATTTACTGAGTTAAATAACTTGAATGTTATTGTTCCAGGATTTCCAGAATTGTCCATCTTATAGATACTTGTTCCACCAAATGAACCGTCTGAATCTGTATAAAGTTCTGTTATACCACCTTTAGTCCATCCTGAATGTGTTGTTTCCATTGTCATACCAAATGTGTTGTTAGCATTTTCGCTATATGTTGGTACAGTATATCTATCAATTAAATTGATATCTGTATTTAATGCATTTGAACTTACTCTATTTAATGTTAATGATGTACCACTATATGTTGGACTATTAATAACCTTGCTTAAGTCTAATTGTAAGTCTGCCATTGAATATGTTGAATATGTTGAAGCTATTAATGAAGTTGCATAATTTACAACATCTGCTCCTATAATCCAATCATAATATGTGCCATAATCTGTAACATCTATAACTTGTGGTTTTGCTATTCCTGTATCATCTGCGATATTTGAATAGAATCCATCAACTGTGATGTTATGTCTAGATTTATGTCTACCTTCAACATAAGTTCCATTTGCAAACATCTTTGTTGAAGCTGTTCCATTATAATCTGGTGCATATATGTCATATTCTTTTGCACCTGTTGTTCTGCTTGTTCTGTACATTCCAAAGAATGCCATACCTTTTACATCACCCCAGATATC
>MNRR01000033.1 GCA_001916055.1 Clostridium sp. 28_12 | reverse complement strand
TTGTTTTTATCTACTAAAAATTCTATAGTTCCTGCATTACTATATCCTATTTTTTTTACAGCTTCGACTGCAATCTTTCCCATTTTTTCTCTTGTTTTATTTGATATAAAACTACTCGGAGTTTCTTCCATAATTTTTTGGTTTCGTCTTTGCACTGAGCAGTCTCTATCTCCTAAATGTATACAATCTCCATGTTCATCTGCAAGAATTTGAATTTCTACGTGTCTTGGATTCTCTACAAATTTTTCCATATACAAACTATCATCATTAAATGAGACTTTAGCCTCTTGTTTTACAATATCATATTCTTTTTTTAACTCATTTTCATTATATGCAATTCTTATTCCTCTGCCTCCACCTCCTGCTGATGCTTTTAATATAACTGGATATTTAATTTGTTTTGCTAATTCGATTGCCTGTTCTTTTGAACTAATTAATCCATCAGAACCTGGTACAACTGGGACTCCTGCATTTTTCATTGTTTCTTTTGCTTTAGATTTATTACCTAACAATTCTATTAATTCATGTTTAGGTCCTATAAATTTAATTCCTATTTCCTCACACATTTTTGCAAAATTTGCATTTTCAGATAAAAATCCAAAACCAGGATGTATACTGTCTGCACCTGTTAAACATGCTGCTTCTAATATTGCTTTTATATTTAAATAGCTCTTATTAGAAGGTGCTGGTCCTATGCAAACAGATTCGTCTGCTAATGTTTTATGAAGAGCATTTTTATCTGCTTCTGAATATATTGCAACTGTATGTATTCCCATTTCTCTACATGCTCTTATAATTCTAACAGCTATTTCTCCTCTATTGGCTATTAATACTTTTTTTAACATCTTCTCCTCCTCATACAATCGCAAAAGTTAATTCTCCTTTTGCAGCAATTTTTCCATCTACTGTTGCTACCGCTTCTCCTACACCTATTGGACCTTTTTTCTTGATTATTTTTACTTCCAATTTTAATACATCTCCTGGAACCACCATTTTTTTGAATTTCATTTTATCAATTCCACCAAACAAAGCATTTTTGCCTTCATTTTCTTCCATACTTAATATTGCCACTGCTCCTGTTTGTGCTAAAGCTTCTGTTATAAGTACTCCTGGCATTATTGGATTTCCAGGAAAGTGTCCTTGAAAATACCATTCATTAATATTTACATTTTTATATGCAATAGCACTTTCTCCTGGAACATATTCTTCTACTTTATCTATCATTAAAAAAGGAGCCCTTTGTGGAATTATTTTTTCAATTTCTTTTATATCTAACATCGTCTTCTCCTTTAACCTATTTTATTTTGAATAGTATTTCTCCATATTCAACCATTTCTTCATCTTTCTTACAAATCTCTACTATCTCTCCATCAAATTCTGATTCTACTTCATTCATCAATTTCATTGCTTCTACAATACATACTACTTGACCTTTTTTTACTTTATCGCCTATTTTTACAAATGGCTCGGCCTTTGGTGATGAACTTCCATAAAATGTTCCAACCATTGGAGCTTTTATGATTTTATAATTTTCTTCTACTTTTACTTCATTTTTTTCTGTTTGAGCAACTTTTTCTACTGCTTTTTCTTTATTATTTTTTTCCATCTTTATTTTTAATCCATCAGGAAATTCTATTTCTAAATTGTCTAAATTCGAATTTCCCATGTCTTCTATAATTTTCTTTATATCCGAATATTCCATTAAATCTGCACCTTTCTTTACATTTTTTATTTTTTATGTTATAATTTATATTATAAAAAAACACCTTAGGAGGTATACAATATGAATTTTGTTGAAGAAACACGGTATCTGAGAAATCTGTATATCTTGGTGGATGGTAGAAGCCTTCACCTGAAAATTCTGACCAAACTGCAGTCCTACGCTTTTTACAACGAATATACAACGATTTCTTCTTACGATTCTTTGCCAATCGGTAAAGCAATCGTAATCGATTGCAGTACATTACCTGCCAATCGCATGGAAATAGAAAAAGCATTAACAGAGGTCTTACATGACCTTAAATACAATGATTTTTCCGTTTCAGAAGAAAGACCTTTTAATGAGTCCCACAAACTGGTGATTACAATTAAATAGGTTTGCAAACTAGCACAGCAAATGCTGTACATCCGATTTCTTCACAGGTAGTCATCATCTTTGGTGGCTACCATTTTTTTAATATTATTGTCGCATTATGTCCTCCAAATCCCAATGAATTTGACATTGCATAATTTATTTCAATATTTCTTCCTTCATTTGGTACTATATCTAAATCACATTCTTCATCAGGTACTTTATAATTTATTGTTGGTGGTATAAATTTGTCTTCAATTGCCTTTACACATATTACAGCTTCCACGCCTCCTGCCGCACCTAGTAAATGTCCAGTATTTCCCTTTGTTGAACTTACCATTACATCTTTAGCATAATCTCCTAACGCTGTTTTTATTGCTGCTGTTTCGCATGAATCATTTAAATGTGTTGACGTACCATGTGCATTTATGTATGTTATTTCTTTTGGCTCAATTTTTGCATCTTCCATTGCAAGTTTCATGGCTCTTGCTCCACCTTCTCCTTCTGGTGCAGGTGAAGTAATATGGTAACTATCAGATGTAGCAGAATATCCTACAATCTCTGCATATATTTTAGCACCTCTTGCTTTGGCATGTTCTAATTCCTCAAGAACAAGAACTCCTGCTCCTTCTCCCATTACAAATCCGCTTCTTTCTTTATCAAATGGGATACTTGCTCTGTTTTTGTCTGTTGCTAATGTTAATGCTTTTATATTTGTAAAACCTGCAATCCCTGTTGGAGTTATAGAGGCTTCTGTTCCTCCTGCAATCACTATATCTTGATAACCATGTTTTATCATTCTGAAACTTTCACCTATACATGCAACATTTCCAGCAGCCATATTTCCTATTGACATTGGAATATACATAGGAGAAACTCTATCAGGTCCTTTTTCTATATAATTCTTATTGTCTTTCTCAATTGTTTCTAATCCACCAATTCCAGAACCAATAATTACTCCTACTCTTGTCATATCTTCTTTTTCTTTGTCTAGTCCACTATCATTCCAAGCTTCTCTTGTTGCTACAACTGCAAACTGTGAAAATCTATCCATTCTTCTTGCTTCTCTTCTTCCAAAAATTTCGTCTGGGTTAAATCCTTTTACTTCACCTGCTAATTTAACTTTAAAATTTGTAGTATCAAAATTCTTAATTTCATCAATACCACATTTTCCTTGTTTAATTCCATCCCAAAATTCATTTACATTGTTACCAATCGGCGTAATCGCTCCTAATCCTGTTATTACAACTCGTCTTTCCATTTTCATTTCCTTCCTTTTAATTTACATTACCATTCCACCATCAATATTAATTACTTGCCCTGTAATATATGAACTCTCTTCACATCCCAAGAAATAAGCCACATTTGCGATTTCTTGAGTAGTTCCCATTCTTTTCATAGGTATTTGTACATTTATACTGTCTTTTACCTCATCTGATAATATACTTGTCATATCTGTATCAATAAAGCCTGGAGCTATTGCATTTGCTCTGATATTCCTTGAAGCTAATTCTTTGGCAATACTTTTTGTAAAACCAATTATTCCTGCTTTTGAAGCTGAATAATTACACTGACCAGCATTTCCTGTTACTCCAACAACTGATGCTAAATTTATTATTTTTCCATCACGTTTTTTTAACATATATGGTATAACTGATTTTGTTACTAAAAAAGTGCCTTTTAAGTTTATTTCTATGACTTTATCAAAATCTTCTTCTTTCATTCTCATTAATAATCCGTCTCTTGTAATTCCTGCATTATTTACAAGAACATCTATTTTATTAAATTTTTCTATTGCTTTTTTTACTATTTTTTCAACTTCTTCTGATTTTGAAACATCTGCTTTTTCTATAAGACATTCTACATTTAATTTTGTAAACTCTTTTTGCAATTCTTCTACATTAGTTTTATCTGACACATAATTAATTATAACATTGTATCCATTTTGTGCGTATTTTAGTGCTATTGCCTTACCTATTCCTCTTGAGCCTCCTGTTACAAAAACTACTTTTCTTTCTTCCACTTTATTTCTCTCCTATCTTTTCTAAAGTTTCTAAATTATTAATATTATATAATTCTGCTTCTGGATAATCCTTTTTGATAAATCCTGTTAATGTTTTTCCTGGTCCTATTTCTATAAATCTTTTGATTCCTTCTGCTTTCATAAGTTGAATTGCTTTATCAAACCTTACAGGACTTACAATATGTTTTGCAAGTATTTCTTTAAAATTGTCATTTTCTGAATAAAATTTTCCATCTATATTTCTAATAATTTTTACATTATTTCCAGTTTGAAAATTAATTTTTTTCAGTTCTGTTTCAAATAATTTACTTGCATCTTGAAGCTTCTCTGTATGAAATGGTCCACTAGTTTTTAATTTTATTACTCTTTTTGCTCCCGCTTTTTTTAATTTTTCTATTGCTAATTCAATTGCATCACTAGCTCCAGATATAGCAGTTTGACTACTACAATTATAATTTGCTGGAACGACAAATTTTCCTTCTACTCTTATTTGCTCACATATTTCTTCAATTTTTTTTGATTCTAATCCTATTACAGCTGCCATTGAATATTCTTCATTTGGTAAATTATTTGCCATATAATATCCTCTTTTTTGAATTAATTTTATTCCATCTTCAAATGAAATAAATCCTCCATATATTAATGCTGTGTATTCACCTAAACTTAAACCTGTTGCAATGTCTGCTTTTATTCCTTTTTCTTCTAATATTTTTAATATTGCTAAACTTGTTGTTAATATTGCTAATTGCGCATTTTCTGTTTTTATTAGTTCCTCTTCTGGTCCTTCAAAACATATTTTTCTTATTTCTACACCTGAAATTTCTTCTGCTTTTTCATATATTTTCTTTGCTTCTTCATATTTATCATAAATATCTTTTCCCATTCCTATTGTTTGAGCTCCCTGCCCTGGAAATAAAAATGCTGTTTTCATTTTTTATCTCATTCCTTTCTTAAGGCACAAACCAGGTTGGAAAAGAATTAAATTTTGGCAAGGAAAGTTTTATTTAAAAGGCAAGGGCGCATACGTGGTGTATGTAACCGCATTTTAAATGAAACTTGACGTAGCCAAAATTGTAATTATTTTTCAACCTTTCTCCTTTTCGTCTCTATTTTTATACATCTATTTTTATTTTATTTCTATTAGTATGACTGGTCGAAACAACCGCGCCCTCTAACAATATGCTACCTGTGTTTAATCCTCCACCATATCCAAGCAAAATTATTTTGTCTCCTTGATTTAATAAATTATTATCTAGTATTTGCTCCAATGCTATTGGAATGCTCGCGCAAAAAGTATTTCCAACTGTCTCGATATTAGTAAAAATTTTTTTCTTTTCTATTTTCAATCTACTTGCTATTGCCAAAATTATTTTTAAATTAGACTGATGTGGTATTATGTATTTGATGTTTTCAATTTTTTCATTTGCTTCTAATAATAATTGTTGAATGTTTTTAACTGTTTCTGTTACAGCATATTTATATATTGCTAATCCATCCATTTTTATTTTATTATTTAAGTTATATTCTAATATATCGTTATTATCCGGGATTGATTGTATATTTGAGTAATATAAGTTATCTGATGCCTCATAAAGAGTCGCTCCCACACCATCTGCCAAAATTATCGCTGTTCCTACATCAGATTCATTAGTGCATTTTGATAATATATCTGCTCCTATAATTATAGCTCTTTTTACTTTTCCTGCTTTCATATATAATTGGGCAATATCTACTGCATTTATATATCCTGCACAACCTGCTAAAATGTCTAAACATATACACTTTGGAATTTTTAATTTTTTTTGTACATGATTTGATATTCCAGGCATTATTTTATTAGTACTTGTTGTTGCTACAATTATTAAGTCTATTGTTTCGATTGATATTTTTGTTTTTTCTATTAATTTTTCTGTAGCCTTTATCCCCATTTCTTCAATTGTTTCATTTTCGGCAAAATACCTCTGCTTTATCCCTGTTCTTTTTTCTATAAATTCTTCTGTAACTCCAAGCTTCTCTGAAAGTTCTTTATTCATTACTATTTTGTTTGGTAAGTAACTACTGCTTGCTATTAATTTCATTTTCTCATTCCTTTTCATTTTTTTTCGTATTATACCATTTTTTTGCCTTTTTGCAATCCATTATAATGCTTAGTCGGTTTACTTACGCTTTACAAATCAAGCTTTTTGAGTTACAATAATACAAGAATGAAAATGATTGAGAAAGGATTGATATTAATAATGAAAACATACACATTTACTTCTCATAACAGTTCAGAAACTATGAAATTTGCTTCTGAATTAGCAAGTACATTACATGTTGGAGATGTTGTTGTTCTTTCTGGTGAGTTAGGTGCTGGCAAAACAAAATTTACTGAAGGATTTTTAAAATATTTCGGCCTTGATAATCAAATTTCAAGTCCTACTTTTAGTATTGTTAATGAATATAAAAAAGATAATATACATATATATCATTTTGATGTTTATAGATTAGAAGATGTTGATGAATTTTATGCAATTGGTGGTGAAGAATATTTTTCTTCTGGTATATGTATTATTGAATGGGGTGAAATTATCGAAGAGGCTTTGCCAAATAACTATATAAAAATTACTTTTGAAAAAGATATATCTGATGAAAATTTAAGATATTTAAAAATAGAATATATAGAAGCCAAAAAATAGCTATTTAAAAAATAGCTATTTTTTTATCTCATAAAAGTCATTGCAATTACGATAATTCCAAGGATTACTCTATAAATTGCAAATACTTTGAAACTTCCTTTTTTCAAATAATTTAATAGAAATTTTATTACTAATATTCCAACTATAAAACTAAATAATACCCCCATGAAAAATGCTAATGTAACTTGAAAATCAGTAATACTTACTAATACTGCAGCTAATATTATTGGTGTTGATAATAAAAATGAATATTTTGCAGCACTTTCTCTATCTACTTTTAAAGCTCTAGCCACAGTCATTGTAATTCCTGATCTTGATGTTCCAGGAAATGCTGCCGCAATTGCTTGTGATAACCCTATTAAAAATGATTGTTTAAATGTCATATCTTCAAATTTTACTTCTGATGGTGCTTTTTTATCTACTACATATAACACAATTCCTAGTACAATAAGTGCTATTGCAATCATTATTGTTTCAATTCCAAATTTATCACAAATATATCCTGAAAATTTGTCTAATATTAAGCTAACTATTCCTGTTGGAATTGTTACAGCTACTATGTACCAGAAGATCTTACCTTCTGTTGATTTTTCTTTCTTTACAACTTGTTTGTATCCACCTTTTATTAAAGCAATCCAGTCTTTAAAGAAAAATAGTGTTATTGCAAATAATGTTCCTAAATGTAATGCTATATCAAAACTTTCTGGTATTTCTCCCCATTTCAACATCCATGGTATCAATTTCAAATGTGCTGAACTTGATATCGGTAATAATTCTGTTAATCCTTGCACTATTCCTAGTACTATTGCTTGGTATATTTCCATATTTTCTCTCTCCTTTTTGCACACTTTAAATCGCTTTTTTTTCGTGCAATTTTTTACTTGTATATTTCTTTTATTATATTATATATTGTATCTTTTATAAATTCTGCTGTTGTAATTGGTGCAACTTTTCCTGGTAATGATAATGCCCATACAAATTTTAATTTGTTATCTTTTACTGCTTTTTTGTCAATCCCTCCTGGATTTGATGCTAAGTCTATTAATAAGCAATCTTTTTTTATATATTTTAGCCTTTCTTCATTTAAAATAATATGTGGAACTGTATTTATTATTATGTCATATAATTTTAGATTTTCTCCTAAACTATTTATATTTGTTGCTTTATGTCCATATGCTTGTATCCATGCAAGGTCTTCATCTTTTCTTGCAGCACATGTTACCTTTGCTGACAAACCTGCAAGTTTTCTTGCTAGTACTTTACCTATTCTTCCAAATCCTAATATTAATATTTCACTTCCATGAATTATTTTATTTGTATTTTCTATTGCTACTTGTATGGTTCCTTCTGCTGTTGCTATTGTATTTAATACTGCCAATTCTTCTCTTTTCATTATATCAATTATTTCAATGTATTCATCATTTGCCATTTCATAAACTTCTGGTGCAATTCCTCCTGCTATAAGTACCTTTGCATTTATCACATGCATCATCTCTCTTATTGAGATTTCTTTATCACTAAATGGCATATTTATTGTCTTCCCATTGCTAGAAAATGGTATAGGCCCTATTACAATTTCAACTTCTTGTATTGTCTTTTTTATTGATTCGCATTGCGTTATATTTTTAATATTTTTTAGTTCTTCTGCTTTTTCTAATCCATATACATATACTTGATTTTGCTCTTTGGCTAACATTACTGCTAATTTAATTGTTCTTAAATCTCCACCTATAATTGCAAATTTCATATACTCCTCCTTTTTTTATAGTATATTAAATTTACAATTTTTTATGAATTTTATTCTCTTTCTTTTTGATTTCTAAAATCTTTTCCGAAATCATCTCCATAAGATTTAAACTCCTTTTTTTGAGGCATTACATCACCATATCCAATTTTTTTCGTAATTTCAACCATCTCTTCAAGATGTTCTTTTGCTTTTATTTCCTTTCTAGTTAGCTTTTGTTTTTTATTTTCATCTTCATCTACTTCTAGATTAAATGGTATTGATAGTTTTGCAATTATTATTGCAAATGTAACATCATTTTTTATTTTTTCTACAATTTTTTTTGGATTTTCTTGTATTGCCACATTTGCATATTGTATTGCTCTATCTTTATCATTTTTTATTATATAAATTTTTGCTAATTCTAGATAGGCATCAGCACAAAGTTCTTCATCTTCTGTTATTTGTAAGAAGTATTGTTCTGCTTCATCTAGTTCTTTATATATTAACGCTATTTCTGCTAAACTATATTTGGTATTATATACTAATGAATTTAGTTCAGCCGCTTTTTCATAACATACTTTAGCATTAGGAAAATCATTTAACATAGTATATACTATTCCTAAGTTATAATTTAAGTCGAAACTTGTTGGATTGTATTTTAAAGCTTCTGTATAAATATTTACCGCTTCTTTGTAATCTTCTTTTTCTATCAATAAATCTCCTAATGCTATTGTCGCTTCAGTATATTCAGGATTTTTGTTTAAAAGTGTTGTTAATGTATTTATTGCTTCATCTTTTTTGTCTAAATCTGTTAATAAATTTGCTACTTTGTAATATGTTTCGTAATCTTTAGGATTTATTCTTATTGCTTGTGCATATTCATCAACTGCTTTTCTTTGTCCACCTTCTTTTTCATATATATACCCTAAAATTTTATGGCCTGTATAACTATTAGGATTTTTTTCGACTATTTTAATTAATTTGTTTTTTGCTGCTTTAGTATTTCCTAATACTAAATAGATTCTTGCTATGATGCTATCAACCATTTCGCCTATGTTATTGTCAATCTTTTCTAATACTATTACTACTATTGGAATTATTATTGATAACAAATATATAATCATTTTTACAGCAAAACTTATTTCATCTTTTGAAAAATATAAATGTATAAATTCTATTGCTATTCCGTAATGCCTCTATTGCTAATATTGGTACATATTTTGTATCGTTTTTTCTTATAAACTCGTAAAACATATATACAAATAGAGCAAAAGCTGCGGTTATAAATATAAGTTGTTCTACTATCATATTTTTTCTCCTCTTGTTATTTATTAACGTTTATGCTCATGTGAAACCATTTGATAATCATCAATAATTCTTTGTATGATGTTTTTTGGTTCTTCTTTTCCTCCACTTGCAGCCATGTCTTTATTATATCTTTCAACTAATTCTGGTAATGACTCTTCTGTTTCTTCCATTAATTCTTTCCAAGTTGTATCAGTATTTGGAATGTAATTGTTTTCTGAAATTTCATTAGGTTCCACTTGATTTGACTCTTTTTGAGCTTCTTCAATTTTTTCCACTTGATGTGCTAAATTATGAGTATATTCTTTTCCTGAAGTTTCAAATTGTCTTCTTAATTCTGCACTTTCTTCTCCTTTTGAAGTTTCTCCTTGTTCTCTTACTCCTCTTGCAATTCTTTCTTGACATGGTAAAACATCTACTGTTTCAATATTTATTTCACCATATTGTCCATAAGTAACTGCTATTTCTTTGTCATCACTATTAGTTTTCATTAATGCGTGTGGTACTTCTCTTTCTATTTTTTCTCCTTGTTCATCAATACTGATTATTGACCTCATTGTTGGCTTAGCAGGCTCTACCTTATCATTTATTTGCCATTTTCCATCTTTATTTTCCAACATTACATATTTACCTAATTTTTTTGAATATGCTTGAGCATGTTCTTCTGCTTCTCCAAATACTTCTGGCATTCTTTGTTTTACGTTTGGATCTTTAATTTTTCTAATATTTATTAATTCTAAATCTTCTCCTTGCGCTTCTAAATCTTCTGCAATTTCTTGTGTTTCATCATTTTCTTCTTGCTTTTCGTTTTCTTGTTTTTTCATTTTTTTCTCATTTTCTTTAGGCTCTATTTTCTTAGAAACACCTTTTAATCTATCTTTCTCTTGATCATTTTCATTCATTACTTCTTCTATATTTAGTTCTTCGCCTAAATATTTAGCCAAATCACTATTTGGAAGTATTTTTCCGTCTGAATTAATTGTTAGTCTTTCTTCTATTGCTTTTTCACCATTTTCATTTTCTTTTATCCAACGGAAATGATAACTCATTTGACCTTTATCATCTTTTTCTGCTGTTATAAATACATCTTTTAATTCAACATCCATTCCATTTACATTAACAACAAATTTTGAATAATATTTAGTTGAGACTAATTCACCTTTTCCATTTTCTTGTAAATTTTTTTCTACACTTGATTCTACTAAATTTAGTTTATCTAATGTTTCTTTTTCATCTACGCCAAATGTATATTCGTCACTTTTATTTCTTTCCATTTTTAACATCATTCCTTTCTCAACATACAAACCTGGTTGTAAAAAAATCAAATTTTGATGTGACCAAAATTGTAATTATTTTTCAACCGAAATCCCCTTTACAAGTTCTCCAATATAATCATAATTTTTAACATCAATTATCTTGGCTTTTACAAATTGATTAATTAAATCTTCATCTTTGCATTTAATATATATTAATCCATCAATGTCTGGTACATCTTGTTTTGTTCTACCAATTAAATATTTGCCATCAAATGACATATTTTCAATAAGAACTTCTACTTCTTGTCCAATTTTCTTTTGGAGATTCTCATTAGATATTTTTTGTTGAATCTTCATTATTTTATCATATCTTGATTTTTTAGTTTTTCCATATACCTGTTCTGGTAATTTCGCTGCTGGAGTTCCATCTTCTTTTGAATACATAAATGTTCCTAATTTGTCGAATTTTGCTGTTTCTACAAATTCAGCCAATTCATCAAAGTCTTCTTTTTTCTCGCCTGGAAAACCAACTATTAAACTTGTTCTTAAAGTAACATCTGGAATCTCATTTCTTAGTTTAGTAATCAAATCAGTAATTTGTTGTTTATTTGTTTTTCTATTCATTCTTTTTAAGATTTTGTCTGATATATGTTGAATTGGTATATCAAAATATTTTGCTATTTTTTCATTATTTTTTACTATTTCAATTAATTCGTCATTTATTCCTTCAGGATATGAATATAAAAATCTTATCCATTTAATTTCAGGAATTGCTGACAATTGTTGCAATAATTCAGCAAGCTTAGGTTCTCCATATAAATCTTCACCATATTTAGTTGTATCTTGTGCAATTACTATAAGTTCTCTTATTCCTTTACCAGCTAACATTCTTGCTTCTTCCATTATTTCTTCTATTCTTCTGCTAACAAATGGTCCTCTAATATATGGAATTGCACAATATGTGCATCTATTGCTACATCCTTCTCCAATTTTTAAATATGCAAAGTTTTTTCCGGTTGTTATAACTCTCTCATAAAATTCATTATATGTTGGCATTGGAAGTGGCTTCATTTCAGAAATCTTAGTGTTTGTTTTGGTAGTACTTTCTTCAACTATATTTTCCTTTATTAATTTTTCTATTTTTTGCCACATCTGAGGATATTCATCAATTTTTATAAATAAATCGACTTCCGGTAACTCTTTTACTAAGTCATCATAATATCTTTGAACTAAACATCCCATTGCAATTAAATATTTACAGTTTCTTTTTTTGTATTCTGCCATTTCTAAAATTGTGTTTATTGCTTCTTCTTTGGCTGATTCTATAAAACCACATGTATTTATTACTATAATTTCTGCTTTTTCTGGATTTGTTTCGATTTCGTAGTTATTATTTTTAAAATGTCCTATTGCTACTTCTGTATCGATTAAGTTTTTACTACATCCTAATGATATAAATCCAACTTTCATTTTTATTATCATTCCTTTCTCGGATATGAATTAACTATTATGACTACAAATATGTTTTCTTGTTAATTCCATCAAATTTAATTTTGTAAATCCTTCTACTTGTGTTTTGGCTCTATCTTGTTTTAGACTTTCTTTTAAAAGTTTCTCTATTTTTTCTTTATTCTCTTGTTTTTGCATATCAATATAGTCAATAATTATAATTCCTCCGATGTCGCGTAGTCTTAATTGTTTCGCAATTTCTATTGTTGCCTCATAATTTACTTTATATACTGTTTCTTCTAATGTACTTTTTCCTGTGAATTTTCCTGAATTTACATCTATTGCCACTAACGCTTCTGTTTGGTCAATTGTTATAAATCCTCCACAATTTAACCATATTTTTCTTTGCTTTGTTTTTTCTATTTGTTTTTCTAACTCATATTTTTCAAATATATTTTCACTAAGTTCTAAGCTAATTTTTTCATTTACATCATTTAGCATTTTCCTTATTTCTTCATATTCTTTTTGCTCATTAACTTCTATTTTTTCTATTTTATTTTCTGGTAAGTCTAATATAAGTTTTTCTAGAAAACTTGGACTTTTAAATAATAGTTGAGGCTTATTGGGTGCTTTATCAAACTTTGCTTTTATTTTTTTCCATTTTTCTACTAATTGATTTAAGTCTTTTTCTATTTCTTCACCATTTTTCTTTAATGCTGCCGTTCTTACAATAGCTCCTGTATTTTCTGGTAATACCTTTTTTACGATTTCTAAAAGTCTTTCTCTTTCTTTATCGTTTTCTATTTTTTGTGATATTGTAACAATATTAGTATTTGGCATTAATATAACATATTTACCTGTTAGTTTTATGTGTGTTGATGTTCTTGCACCTTTTTTTTCATTACTGTCTTTTTGAATTTGTATAAGTATTTTTTCTCCTGATTTTACAACATCTTTTATTTTTTTATCTATTCTTTTTTCGATTTTTTCATCAACCTGTGGAACTACATCTTTTACATGTATAAAACTGTTTTTTTCTGTTCCTATATCCACAAATGCAGCTTGCATTCCTGGGACAATATCTTTAACTATTCCTATGTAAATATTTCCTTCATTTCTTGCTTTTTGGCTTTGCTCGTTTTCCTCATATATTTCTACTAATTTTCCGTTTTCTACGGCTGCTATTATTTTTGTATCATTACTTTTGTTTACAATTAATTCTATCATGTCTTTACCTTTCTAATTTAATTTGTTCATTGCAGAGTCTACTCCATTTTTTAAGATTTCTATAACTGCTTCTTTTGCTTTTTCTACACCTTCTTCTAGTTTAGGTATTTCTTCTTCTGGAATTGAACCTATAACATAATTTATATCATCTCCATTATGTTCAGGTCTTCCTATTCCAATTCTTATTCTTGTAAATTCTTCTGTTCCTAACATGGATATTATTGACTTCATTCCATTATGTCCTCCTGCACTGCCTTTTTTTCTTATTTTTATCTTTCCTGTTCCTATATCCATGTCATCATATATTACTAAAATTTCTTCTTTTGAGATTTTATAAAAGTCTACAAATTCCTTCACACTATTTCCACTTAAATTCATATATGTTTGAGGTTTTAATAGTATTACTTTTTGACCTTCTATTAAAGCTGATTCATATAGTCCTTGAAATTTATTTTTATTTACTTTTATTCCATATTGTTCTGCAATTTTATTTATTGCATTAAATCCCATATTGTGTCTTGTTTTACTGTATTCTTCTTCTGGATTTCCTAATCCTACTATTAAATACATTATTCTGCCTCTTTTCCATTTTTTATCTATTATATTTTACATTGTTTTGATTCATTTTTCAAGTATTTTGCTAAATTTAAGTTCATAGTATATTATAAAATAATGGTTTTTATTAATTTTTTTCAAGAAGCCATATAAATATAAGCTTTTCATTACATGTCTCGGCTTATTACGAAATTTAAGAACTTCTAATTTATTTTATGGGTCCTTTCCACTATCGTGAACTCTTACCATAAAATTGCATAGAATTTCTAAAATTTCTTCATGCACATTCGACATTTCATTCAAAGCTTATATTTATATGGCTTCTTGATATTAATCGATAACTAAAACATTAATTTATAATAGAATTTATATTCAATAATAAACGAGGCATAATGCCTCGCAAAATATAATTACATATTCATCATTTTTTCAAGCACAATTATAAACATTGCATGAGACCATCCTAGACCTATAACCCAATTAGGTTTCAAAGTGTTATTATCTATCTGTTCACCTAAAAAGCTATGCTTTCCTGCCGTTTTTAACACAAAATCAAATGATTCTTTTGCTTTTTTCTTTTCACCATTTTCAAGATAATATAATGTCATCCATAAATTAGCAATTGGCCATGGTGCTCCTCCTCTATAATGATCATATTCAAATCTTTGGTATCCACCAGTATATGTTCTAAGTCTTAAATTTATATTTTCTACCGTATTTAAAACTCTTTTTTCTTTTGGTGAGAAAACTCTAAATGGATATACTGCTCCTAATAAACTTATGTCTATTCTATTATCTTCTAAATTTCTTAAATATGTTTTTCTTTCTTCATCATACATATTTTCTTCTATGTATTTTTTTATTTCTACTTGTAATTGTGTTATTTCATTTATATTTTTATTTATCTTTTCATCTTTAAGTCTATTGTTTTCAAAATCTGATACATTTTTTCCTAATGCTTTATATATCTTTAGCATAGATTCAAATGCTCCAAAAATAGCAGCTAATGAATATAAATGAATTCCTTCATGCATTTCCCATAAATCATAACTTACATGGAAATTTCCTGTTTTATCAATCACGTATTGCTTTTTCGCACATATGTAAATTTGATTTCAAGAATTCTTCATTTTTTACGTATTCATAATGTGCATATATTCCATAAACTACACTCGCTGTTTCATCTATTTGATATCCCCAAGAAGGTGCTAATTTTCCATCTGTATAAAAACGTTGCTCCCACATTCCATTTTTGCTTTGTGTTATTTTACAAAAAATATTGTAGAAATTTTCTGTCTCACTTTTCATATTTAAAATATCTAATGCTTTAGTTATAAATACTGCATCTCTCGGCCAACAATATGCATATCTTCCACATTGAGTTAGATTCTCATCAACTTCTGGTGCTGCTATTATTCCACCTGTTTTCTCATTCATTAATAATGGAAATAGCAAAATTGTTCTTATATATATATCTTGTATTTTTTCCTCATAACTATTTTCAGGCTCTTTTAAATTCAAACCATTATGTGTTTTTACATATTTTCTCCAATAAGATTTTGTGTCTAAATATTCTTTATTAAAGTCAATTTTTCTAATTCTTTCTATTTCGTCTTCAAATACTTGCATTGTTTTCTTATTCTCATCAATTGCTATGCATATTATAAGTTCTTTCTTCTCTTCTGGTTTTATTTTCCCAATATCATAGCTTATACTTGAGTCTTTTGACATTCCAATATAATCTTTGCCACCAATTACTCCTGATCCAATTGTACTTCTACTATCATTTATTTGATGATTTAGTAATTTAGTTGATTTTGAAAATGTGGCAACTGAAAAGTCATGTGCGTATTGAACCATTCCTGTATCAATTTTCATTCCACTAACAAAATTATTTTGGTCTGATAATAGTTCTGAATGTATCAAAAATTTCACATCTAAGTCTATATTATTTTCATTTATAAATGTGTATTTCTTCACAAGTATATCTTCTTTTATTGTTACAAAATCAGTTTGCAATATTTTTAAATTAAAATAAGTATTAGTTATTTCAGTATTTAAGATATTTGTATTTGTATCATAATATTGCAAATACTGATTATTTATATCTTCATGTAAATTTATTAAACATGAATCATTTATTTTCACTCCTGTATGAAAATATCTAAAATATTGTCTATTATCTCTATTAGGATATGACAATCTCAATAATTCTCCTTTTTCAGAGAATGTTACTAGCATACTTTTATTTCCTATTATTCCTTCATTTAGGTACTTATCCATTGTCTTTTTTACCCCTCTATTATATTTAGAATTTGTTTTTCCAAATCTTTTATCTTTTCATTTATTCTAAACATGTCTTCATCTCGTAAATTCGTATCCTCAACATCTTGTTTAACACTCGCATCCATATCTACTAGTTCACGTTGTAATTTATTTAATCTAGCCAATACCTCTTGTCTTAGGCTAGTAGCTTTTCTAACTTTAATCTTATTAACAAGTTTTGTTTCTCCCTCTAATTCATATGTTTCTCCATATTCAGGAATTGAAACTCCAATTTCAGTTCCATCAGTTATTTTTTCTTTCAAAACTTCTTGTGATTCTTCTTCTCCATGTACTAAAAATATGTGTCTTGGCTTTGAGATAAATGAATATACAAAATTCATCAACCATTCTTGGTCTGCATGACCAGAATATCCTTCAATATATTCAATTCTTGCTTTTACCGCAAATTCCTCTCCAAATATTGTTACTTTTTTAGCTCCATTTACAATTGAATAGCCAAGTGTTCCTGGTGCCTGATATCCTACAAATAATATTGTACTTTTGGGATTCCATATATTATGTTTTAAATGATGTTTTATCCTACCAACATCACACATTCCACTTGCCGATATTATAATCGAAGGTTCATTACTTTCATTTAATGCTTTTGATTCATCTGCTGTTGGTGTAAATTTTAAGCCCGGAAAATCTAATGGGTGATCACCTTTTTCCATTTCTTCTTTTGTTTCATCATCAAATAAGTCTGTGTTTTGTTTAAATATTTCTGTTGCAGATATTGCTAGTGGACTATCAACATATACTGGTACTCTCATCAATGTTTTATATTTTCTCATAAATTCTGGGTCATCAGTATTTTCTTTTATTTTATTTAACTCATATAATATTTCTTGAGTTCTTCCTACTGCAAATGATGGAATTACTACTGTTCCTCCATTGTCTATGGTTTCTGAAACCACATTTAAAAACATTTCTGCTTTTTGATCATTTTTTATATGTAATCTACTACCATATGTTGATTCCATTACTAAATAATCTGCATCCTCAATCATTGTTGGAGAACTTAATAATGGTATATCATTATTTCCTATATCTCCTGAAAATACAGTTTTGGTTTCTTTTCCATTTTCTTTAACCCATACTTCAATTATACTTGACCCCAACATATGTCCTGCATCATTAAATCTTACATTTATATTTTCATCTATTTGTATTATTTCATCATATTTTATAGGCACAAAAAGTTCCTGACAATCTATTGCATCTTCTGCAGTATATAATGGTGGTAATGGTTGCTCTCCCTTTCTAAGTCTTTTTTTATTTTTCCATTCTGATTCCATTTCTTGTATATGTCCACTGTCTGGTAACATTATTCCACATAAATCACATGTGGCCTTTTGTGCGTATATTGGACCTTTGAAGCCCTCATTATATAATTTTGGTATTCTTCCTGAGTGATCTATATGTGCATGTGTTAATAGCATAAAATCTATTTCTGCTGGATTATAATCAAATGGATTATAATTTTCCATTTCTAATTCTGCTTTTCCTTGATACATACCACAATCTACTAAAAATTTCTTTCCTGCAGCTTCTACTAAAAAGTTTGAGCCTGTAACCATTTTGGTTGCTCCTAAAAATGTTATTTTCATCTGTTCTTCCCTTTCTTGAGCAAATCGCTCTACTATATAAATATTTTTAATTTTTTATTTGTTTTAATATTTCCGATTGATTTTACTTCAAATTTTTCTTCTGTTATATTATCATCAAATATTTGCACATAGTACTTTTCGTCTTTTGTTTCAATTCTATAATATAATTCTTCTAATATTACTATTCTTGTTTCAAATAAATGTTGCATTACCTCTAGTGGTACATCTGATATAACCTTCTTTTCAATAGCTTTTTCCACTAATTGTTTTTCTGTCTTAGTTACATCTTCTTTAATCACATCCACGTCTTTTACATTTTGAGTAAGATTAAATGGCAAGCACATAAAATATCTAAATTGATATATTAGACTTAATATTTCTTCTTGTTTTTCTGTTTTTGCAATTTTGGAATTAAAACATTTTAAGAATTCTTGAATAAATTCTATCAATAATTTTTCTCTTTGCTTTTTAGTATATTTGACAACTTGGAGATTTTCTATTTCTTTTTTGATTTGCTTTTTTGATTCCATATAATTCTTAGGATTTAACAAATAATTATCCTCCGAAATTTCATTTAATATTTTATTTTTTTTATCATTTAATTCTTTTTTCAAAACTTTTATATTAAATATTTTCTTTTCGATTGGAGCATCTTCATTTCTTTTTTTGTATTCAGCTTTTAGTCTACTATCTTGCCCAATAATTTTTTCTATTTCTTTTAATTCTTCCATTTTTTCTTTTCTGTGTTTTGAGATTTTTTCAATATTTGCTTCAGTATCTTCATATTTTTCTAATTCTTTATCTAATATTTGTAATTTATTCTCAATTTTTGAAGTTAAATCTTCATTGGTCTTTCCCTCATTTGCTAAGGCAATTTTCATTAATAATTCTATAATTGCTTTTTCTGGAATAATTTTAAAATAATCTACAATTCCATCTTTATCTTGTATCCAATTATCCAAAAATCCTTTTCCATATAAAATCTGTATTATTTGAAACACCAAATTTGCATCTATATTTTCAATTTCTTTTTTTATTGTCGTCCAAGACCACCCATTAAAATCACGTAACACTTCTATTCTGTCGATGTTCTTTCCATCATTTATAAAATTTGATACTGCTTCTGCTATCGCATATCCGTATTTATTATTTAAAATCTTATCATTTGTTGATTTTTTCTCTATAGCATACAATAATTTTTCTTCTATTGGATAACTTATTATTTCATCTTTTCCAACATAATATTTATTTTTCTTAAGTTCTTTTTGTAGCTCTTCATCAGCAAGCTTTTGATTTAATTTTACTATAGTTATTTTATTACAATTTTTCTTTATATTTAATATTAGTTGTTCTACATATTGTTCTTCTGTTTCTTCAGTTGTTTTTACCTTTTGATAATCTTTATATGCAACTTCTATTTTATATAATATTCCTTGGAGAAGATTTTTTGCCTGTTCATCAATTTGTTTTTTTTCTAAAACTTTTTCTAATTCTTCATTTTTATCTTTTTTTAGTATCTTTCCAAACATTACTTCTCCTTTCTAATTTTTCTAATTACTTTTAAATATCGACAATATTTTATTAAATATCCTTTTATACCACTTTTCTTCTATTTTAACTAATTGTTTATCTTCCATTTCTGTAGTATCATATGTTTTCTTTCTTTTATTTTTTATTTCTTCAAAATTAATTTCATACTTTTCATTAAGTTCTTTTTTATCATTTAATATAATTTCTTTTCTTTGTTCATCTGTACATAAATAATCTCTATAAATTAATGATAAAATTACTCTTGTTTCTCTTAATAGTTCTTGTTCATTAATTGTTTTTGTATAATCAATATTAACTTTATAATTCAAGTCTCTATTTTTTTCTATTGCATTTATAAAACTTTGTGGAATTTTATCATATAATTCTTTTTCAAAATGATTAATTATATTATATACTTCTGAATATGCTTGTCTAGTCATAATTTCACTATTCATCTTGTCTCCTCATTTTTTTCATTAATTTCTTTATCTGATTGAATTATATTACTTATTTTGCCAGGTTCATCTTGCCTTTCTTGTGCAGATACTTTTTTACTATTTTCTTCTAAATCTGATAATGTTACTTTCTCTTCTTGCTTTCTATATTCTTCATCCAATTCTCTATAAAACTCACCAATTGTTTTACTTTTATCTAATTGAAATCTTTTGGGTATTTTTCCTCTATTTGTTATAATTTCTATATTTTTTTGTGTAAAAAATTTTGCTTCAATCTCTGTTAAGTCTGTTATTTTTTTATCTAATATAGAATTAATGGTAAATTCTCCTATTATTTTATCCAAAACTTTATCAGTCATGTTATTTTTAAAATCAGATTTAGACATTTCTTCATGTGCTTTATAAAAATCACTAATTTCTTCATCAGGTATCTCAATTCCGAAGCTGTTCCAAAATTTGTTCTTTTAGGTATCCCTTTGGTATTTTTGTTTCATCAAACATGTATTCTATAATACTACGACTACCACCATTTATGAATGTGCTTTGCACAACTTTATTTCTTAATAATTCCATCAATTTTTCGTATGCATCTTGACTTACAATTTCATCTTTTGTTATTTTTATCATTGAGAGCACTACATCAATAATGTTTTTGGTCTTTTCTTGTTCAAATTCTGGTGTTCCCCCATGTGGTCCATGCTGTTTTATATTAGTTTTATTCAAAATGTCATAAATCTTTTTTTCATCACTCTCATTTCTCAATGTCATATGTCCTATTCCTTCTTTTTTATATCCTAGGACTTGTTCAAGCAGTTTATCACCATATTCATCAACTGATTCTTTTTCATATCCTAAAACTATTAAATTAGGATTTTGTTTACCAACTTTTTCTCTTTCAACTTCTGGACATAATATATATCCACCAGGTTGAATTCTGACATCACCGTCCAAAAAGGTATCTACCGGATATGCACTTCCAATTTGTTCTTTATCTATATTTTCAAACGGAATTAGTATAGCATATTTTCTCCCAGTAAAATTTCCACCATCATTTGCTGTAACTTCTCCATTCATAGAAAAATGAATTGTTTGTCTATGAGATGGTGTTAAATAATTGTATTCTTTTCCTTCAAAAGTAAAATCATGTTCTACTGTTGCTCCTGCATTCTCACTTGTCTTTATTGTATTGTTTTGTGGTGCATAGTAAGTTTTGTGTACCAATATAATATCTGACAAACTTTCCAATCCCTTATGCTCTATATATTCATCATATTGCTTTGTACTTATTTCTTCTAAAATCTTATCTATTGTTATGCCTTCTTGCAATATCTTATTTATTTCTTGTACATCCTCAATTCCATTTAAATTATTCATTTTTCCAATTAGATATTTAATTTTTTCATCAACATTATTTTCCACTTTCTTCTCTCCAATAATTCATAATATTACTATGCATCTTTGGCTTCACTATTCATTTTAAGCTCTTGTAGTTTTTCAAGAGACATAAGTACCTGTCGAGGTTTACTTCCTTGGTATCCAGAAATAACTCCTCTTTCTTCCATTTGGTCTATAATTCTACCAGCTCTAGCATACCCGACTTTAAATTTTCTTTGAATAAATGATGTTGATGCTTGCCCTGTTTCAACAACAACATCTATTGCATCCATTAAAAATGGATCTGTTCCATCATCATCTTCTTGTTCTTGCACTAATTCTTTTTCTGTTTTGTTACTATTCTCTATGGTTTCCAAAATATCTTCGTTATATGTAGCTACACCATTTGATTTTACAAATGAAACTATTTTTTCTACTTCCTCATCAGATACAAATGCTCCTTGAACTCTAACTGGCTTTGGTGCTCCTGATGGATAGAATAACATGTCACCTTTTCCTAAAAGTTTTTCTGCACCAACTTGGTCTAATATTGTTCTTGAGTCTACCTGTGATGATACTGCAAATGCAATTCTTGATGGTATATTTGCTTTTATTATACCTGTGATTACATCTACTGATGGACGTTGTGTAGCTATTATTAAGTGCATTCCAGCAGCTCTTGCTTTTTGTGCTAGTCTACAAATTGAATCTTCAACTTCTTTTGCTGCAACCATCATTAAATCTGCCAACTCGTCTATAATTATAACTATTTGTGGTAATGTACCTATTCCTTCTTTTTCTGCTAATGCATTATATCCTTTTAAGTCTCTAACTCCTTTTTCTGCAAATACATTATATCTGTTATCCATTTCTTGCACAGCCCATGCTAATGCTCCTGCTGCTTTTTTAGGGTCTGTTACTACTGGTATTAATAAATGTGGAATTCCATTATAAACAGATAATTCTACGACTTTAGGGTCTACCATTACAAATTTCACTTCACTTGGCTTAGCTTTATAAATTATACTTGTTATTATTGTGTTTATACATACACTCTTCCCTGAACCAGTCGCTCCTGCAATTAATGCATGAGGCATTTTAGCAATATCGGCTATTTCCATATTTCCTGCAACATCTTTTCCTAATGCTACACTTAGTTTCGATTTACTATCTTGGAAAGCATCACTTTCTACTACATCTCTAAAATGAACTGTTTCTTTTTCTGTATTTGGTACCTCAATTCCAACAGCTTGTTTTCCTGGTATTGGTGCTTCAATTCTTATTGTTTCTGCAGCTAAATTCAATGCAATATCATCAGATAAATTAGCAATTTTACTAACACGTACACCTTCTGCTGGTTTTAACTCATATCTTGTGATTGCTGGTCCAACAGATACATTTTCTACTTTAGCTTGTACCCCAAAACTATATAAAGTTTTTTGAAGTTTTGTTGCAACATCTGTTAATGCCTTTGCTCCACCTTTTAGTGCTTTTTTAGTTCCTTTACTTAGCAACTCTACTGGTGGATATTCATAATGTTCATCTTCGACTGCAACAGCATGTTCCAATTGCAATACTTCTTTTACTTTTTCCTCTTTCTTTTCTTCCTCTTTTTTGAATAGATTTCCTTCAATATAATCTGGTTCTACTCTTTGCTTGTTTTCCATTCCTAATGGAACTAAGTCATCTTTATCATGTTTAAACTTTTTTCTTCCTCTTTCAGGCTCTTCCTCAACAGTTCTACCATTCAAGTTAATTTTTATTTGGTCAATCTCTCCAGGGTCTTTTGGTTGATCTTCAATTTCTAAATATGCTTTTCTATTTTCTTTTATATTCTTAGCTCTTTTGCTTTCTTTTTGTATTTGCATCTTTTCTTCATATTGAGCCTCTCTTCTAGCTTCTTTCGCCATCATTTTTTCTTCATGTTTTTCTTTTCTGTTTTCTACACCTGATTGAATCCAATTACTTACTATTGTTGATATATCTATACCAAATGTAACTGCGAATAGTATTAAAGATGCCCCTATACTTAATATTATTGTTCCTATTTTCCCAAATAATTTAAATAGTGGTACTGCTGCAACTGTTCCTAGTGCACCTCCACCTATGTTGTTTTCGCCAAGTGCATATGCATCTTTTACAACATCTGAAATATTTTGTTCAATATTAATTTCTCCATTATATATTTCATATACACTAAGTATTACTGCAACAAATACCATTAATAATGCATATTGTAAAATTTTTGATGATAAATATCCATCATCGTCCTTGCATGCCATTTTTACTGAAACTGCAAATGCTCCTATTGGTACTATATACTTTATTATTCCAAACATTCCTCCAAAAAAATCGCTTAATGCTATTCCAATATACCCTGATTCTGTGTAAATTAATACTGTTAACAAAATACTTAATATTATTGTTATAATCAATCCTAAATCTAGTGTCTTCTTTTTAGCTTTTTTGGTTCTACTTTTCTTTTTTGCCATTTTTCCTACTTCCTTTCGAACTTTTTTGTTATTTACTAAAAGGAGCACTCCCTTCTTTTTTCTTGAAAGGCGTGCCCCCAATTTTTTATTGAAGTTCTTTCTTACTATTTTGAATTGTTTTTATTGTGTCTTCTAATGAAATTTCCATTAAATTAACAGCCTCTCCAAGATTTTTTTCTAATTTTGCTAATGTATCTGTTAACACTTTTTCAGTTGAATCTAATAAATTATTTGCATATTCTTTTGTTCCTTGTGATATTTCTCTTGACATTTGATTTGCAGTTTCAATAATCTCTGCTTTTTGTTCATATGCCTTTCTTGTTATCTCATGTTCGTCTATCATTGAAATAATTCTATTTTCTGCTTCTTTAACAATTCCATCAGCTTCTTTTTGAGCTTCAACTAATATTCTTTGTCTTTCTTCTTTCACCCATTTAGCTTGTTTTAATTCATCTGGTAATTTTATTCTTATTTCCTTGATTATTTCAAGCATTTCTTCTTTATCAACCATTCCTCTAGTAGTAAATGGTACTTTTTTGCTATTTTCTAACATGTCTTCTAATGTTTCTAATAATGTAAAGATTTCCATCTCTTACCCCTTTCTAGGTATTCCTAATTTAAGAAATATTATTGTTGCTCTTCCGTATTTTCTTTTGTCAACAATTCTAACTTCTTCGCTTTCAATTTCTCTCAATATTCTTTGTTCATCATCTGTTTCTAAAATCATAATTCCTTCTTTTTTTAGATTTCCTTGTGCAATAATTTTTTCTATTGATTTTAGTATATATTTTGTTACATATGGTGGATCTATATATATTATATCAAATTGTCGATTTTTAACTTTATCTAAACATGTTTCAAAATCCAAATTTAATATTTGTGTTTTTTCTTCCATATGCGTTTTTTGTACATTCCTCTTTATTATTTCAGTGGCATCTTTTGACTTATCACATAATACTGCATTTCTTGCCCCTCTGCTTAAGAATTCTAATCCAATCGCTCCACTTCCTGCAAACAAATCTAATATTTCTGCATCTTCAATATCATTTTGTATTATATTAAATATTGACTCTTTTACTCTATCTAATGTCGGTCTTGTATTAGTACCTTCTAATGTATATAGTTTAGTTCCTTTTGCTTTCCCACTTATTATTCTCATTCTGCCAAATTCAGCCTTTCTTATTTTATACTAATATTTTATTCTTTTTTTCCGTATTGTCAAGTATTTTAACTAAATTGTAATATAGTTTTAATATTTCTGTAACATTGTAACACTGTTTTTACAAGTACTTTTTAGAAAAATAACAAAAATGGGGCGGAAATTTTTCTTTCCCAAACCCCATTTTAGTCTTCTTCTTTATTTATTTCTTTTATAATCTCTGATTGTGAAATCAACAAAGATTCCATCTTTGCTTTATAAACATCAAATTGTTTTTTTACATCATTGAATTGTTGCTCTTTCATTTTTATTTTTTGATCAATATCTTCTAGATCTTTTGCAACACCTTCTTTTGAAGTTCTTAGTATATTCTCAGCCTCTTTTTGAGCTTCTGATATAATTTGATCAGCTTGTTGCTTTGCAACACTTTTAACTTCTTCTGCTGTTGATTGTGCCATTACCAAAGTGTTTTGTAAAGTGTTTTCTATATTCTTATAATGTTCTAAAGCATTGTTCAATTCATCAACTTTTGTTTTCATAGAAGCTAATTCTTTATAATTTGTTTCATAATCTTGCATAATTTGATCTAAGAACTCATCAACTTCATCTACATTATATCCATTCATCATTTGTTTGCTAAATTTTTTATTTTCTATATCTAATGGTGTAATCATATTAGATAGCCTCCGTTCTCTTTTAAAGATTAATTTATATTATTATTTTTTAGCCAAGAAACAGATAGTTTATTTTTTATTTCTTCTCTTGCCATTTCATTTGTTATTTCATAATTCATTGGTGCTATTAGAAATATTGAATTTGATATTTTTTGAATATGTCCATCTAGAGCATAAACTCCACCACTAATAAAGTCAACTATTCTTCTAGCAACATCTTTATTAACATATTCTAAGTTTACTATTACTGATTTTTTCTCTTTTAACAAACTGCATATTTCTTCTGATTGTTCAAATGTAGTTGGTTGAGAAATAACCATTTTTACAGATTGACTTTGTCCGTTTAATGGTACTATTTTTCCTTTCTTTCCGAAAAATCCTTTTTCTTCCTCATTATTTTCATAATTTGCTGATTTATCTTCATATTCATATGCATCATCATCATCATATTCTTCTGTTTCTCCTTGGTCTACTCCTCCGAATAGTCCCCAAACCTTGTCCATTATAGCTCCTGCCATTTTTTAACCTCCTAATATTTTACACTTTCGTATTCTAATTTCCAATTAAGTATCTAACTTTTTTTTCAATTTGTCAAGTGCTAAAGTAAATGTAATGTAAATTTAATATTTTTGTAACACAATTGTAATATTATTTTTGTAATACTATTTCATCATAATTACTTATTTTCTTATAATTTTTTATTTCTTGTGCACTTAAACCAATTTCCTGCAATTCTTCATTTTTGTATACATCTATTATTGCATATTTATTTGTCTGTTTTTTTACTTTTACTAACATTTTAGTTTGCACTCCTGCTTTATTTCTCACAACATAATATAATTCATTTTCTTGTATCAACGCTTGAGTTGGAACTTTTAATCCTGTAACATTCCACCATATTACATCAACAGTAATTTTTCTGTGATTTATTAGATTGTCTGTCATTTTATTAATTTGAAATATTATTGTTCTTTTTCCGCTTTCTTCATTTATTTGAATAACTTTTGCATCTTCTTCCTCATCGTTTGCTATTCTTATTTTTACCTTGTCATTAACTTTCGCTTCCATCGCTTCTTTAGAATTTAATGTGACTGCAATATAGCATTTAAAATTATCTATAACTTTTCCACATTCATTACTTGCAGATATTATCTGTCCTGTTTTTATCTCCAAACTATCTAAATATTTTTCATTTAATGAGTTAAAGTCACTTGGAGAAAGTTTTTCTTCTAAACCATCAACTCTATATGAAACAATCCCACTACTAGGTGCTTTCTGATATTCTGAACTATTTTTCAATTTACTCTCTAATTCTTTTCTCTGCTTTATTAACTTCTTTATATCCTTATTTTCAGTAGCATCTCCAATAAAACCAATTTTTTTACTTATTAAAGTATCAATATTTTTTTTGTATTCACTTATTTCTTGATAATTATTTAATGTATTTATATTCTGCATTTTTTCTTCAATCTGTTTTTCTATTGCTTTTATGTCAGCAGAAGTAACACTTTTGTCTTTTTCTAGTAAATCTTGTATTTTATAATTTATATCATTAATTTCAGAGTTTATCTGTTTTTCTGTATCACTATAATACCTAAAAATAGGCTCATTTATTGCTACTCTTTGTCCCTCTGATGCAATTGCATATATTCCATTATTATAATTATCACTCTTTTTTACTTGTTCATCTCGTATTATATATCCAACTGTTTCATCTTCTTGTGTCACTGTTCCTTGACTTATAATGTAAGTGTCTGATTGGTGAACTATAAGCAAATATATTGCACTTATTACATATGCTACTATAATTATTCCAGATAGTATTGCTATTATTGCTTTTCCTTTTCCCAAGTTTTTTCCCCTTTCTAAATAAAATATATTATATTTCATTTAAAATCATTTGTAAATCATTTGGTCCTATCCATATTGTTTGTTTATTTTTCTTAAACCATGTTATTTGTCTTTTAGCATATCTTCTTGATTCTCTTTTAATGTTTTCTATCATATCTTCTTTTAAAACTTTTCCCTGAATGTATTCTACCACTTCTTTATATCCTAATCCCTGCATTGCTGTTGGAAACTCATTATATTTTTTTAATAAATTTTCAACTTCTTCTATTAAGCCTTTTTGTATCATTATATCTACTCTTTTATTTATTCTATCATATAATTTTTCTCTATCCATATTTATTGCAAATACTCTATAATCATATTTCACTTCATTTTTTCTAGACTCAATTTCCTGCTCTGTTTTCGTTTTTCCTGTTGCATTATAAATTTCCAAAACCCTTAATATTCTTTTTTGATCATTACGGCTGATTTTTTTCATTGCTTGCGGGTCTATTTTTTTAGCTTTTTCATATAATTTTTCTAATCCTTCTTTCTCTACTCTTCGTTCTAATTCTTTTCTGTAATTTTCATCAAATTCTATGTTTGGATATTCAATTCCATATATTAAGCTATCTACATATAACCCAGTTCCACCAACAATTATTGGAACTTTCCCTTTTTGTAATATATCTTCTATTGCATTTTCAGCATCTTTTTTATAATCTGCTACACTATATCTTTGATTTGGCTCTACGAAATCTAATAAGTAATGTTTTATTCCTTGCATTTCTTGTTGGTCTGGTTTAGCTGTTCCTATGTTCATATCTTTGTATATTTGCATAGAATCACTTGAAATTATTTCTCCATTTATTTTTTGTGCCAGTTGTATTGATAGTGTTGTTTTTCCTGACGCAGTGGGTCCACATATAACTATAACCTTTGGTTTGTTCATCTTTAATCCCTTTACTTTCTTGCAAATTTTCTTTCAATATCATATTTTGACATTTTTATTGCTATTGGTTCTCCTAGTGGTCCTGTAAATGGATTATTTAATATCAATAACTCATTCATCAAACCATCAACCTCTTCTTTAGTATTTGCTATACTAGCATCTTTAGCAATTTTAAAAGCAAGTGTTGATATAAATTTTTGTTCAACTTCTTGTTTTTCATTTCTTGAAACTTTATCTATTTCATCTAATATCTGCGTAAATATTTCTCTTGTTTCTAATTCTAAGCATATTTCTGGTACACCTGTTATTTTTACAGTATTTTCCCCAAATTCTTCTACCATAAATCCTGCATTTCTAAACATTTGCATATTATCTCTAGCAATTTCCATTTGTTTACGTGAAAGTGTTATTATATCTGGTAATAACATTAATTGTGAATCTTTATTCTCTTTGTCATAATAATTATCTTTTAATTTTTCAAATAATATTTTCTCATGTGCTGAATGTTGGTCAATTATATACATTTCTTTTTCCATCTCAATTATTATGTATTCATCAAATAGTATTCCAACAAATTTATAAGTAGGCTTTTGATATTCTTCTAGATTCTCAAATACAGTTCTATTTTCTAGTTTAGCTATATCATCTATTTTATTACTATCATCTATTTTGCTTTCGTATTTTTCACCTTTTACTGGCTTAGTTCCAAATAATTGCATATACATTTCTTCAAATTCTTTTGTATATTCTACACTTTTCTCTGCTACTTTTTCTTCTTTTATAGGTTCAGATTCTATTTCATATTTTATTTCTTCTGCTGGTTGTTCTATTTCTTCATGTTGAAGTGCTTTTGGTAATTCTTCTTCCAATATTTGAGGTTCTTCTTGATTTTCTATTATTTCAGTTTTTTCCACTTCAATATTTTCTTGTTGTTGTATTCCTATTTCCTGTTTTTTCTCTTGTTGTGGTTGTTCTACTTGTACTGGTTGTATTACTTCCCTGTTTTCTAATTTTAGTCCTGGTGTTTCTTGAATTAGTTTTTGTTTCATTTCTTGTAGTTTTTTTAGAACTTCTTGACTTTTTTCTATCTCAGGTATTTCAATCTTTTCTGCTTTTTGATTCTGTTGAGTTTGCTTTGGTTCCTGGTTATGTTGTTCAGCTAATTGTCTTGCTTTAAATATTTGTTCTACTATAGTTTCTTTACTTCCTACTGAGAAATTATCGGTTTTGTTAAATGGTTTTATTTCTACTGTTGGAGTTCCAATTGAAATTTGATCTGAATTATTATTTGTACTTGGTTCATCTATTTTTAAAAGTGAATCTCTTATTGCATGATATACTGCTTTAAATATCAAATTTTCGTCTTCAAATCTTACTTCCAATTTTGCTGGGTGCACATTCACATCAACTTTACTTGGATTCATTTCAATATTCAACACCAAAAATCCAAATTTTCCCATTGGCAACATTCCTTTATATGCTCTTTCTGTCGCTGATGATAATGCTTTGTCTTTTATATATCTTTTGTTAACAAAAAACATTTGATATGCTCTATTTGAACGTGCTATTTCTGGTTTTCCTACTACACCTGTTATATGTATATCTTCATATGTGTAATCAGTTTCTATCAATGCATTTGCTACATCTTTTCCATATATACTATAAATTACTGTTTTTAAATCTCCATTTCCATTAGTTTGAATAACCGTTTTTCCAGAATTTATAAGTTTTATTGCTATTTCTGGATGCACTAATGCCGTTCTTGTTATTGCATCTTCAATATATCCTGCTTCTGTGAAATCCTTTTTTAAGAATTTATATCTTACCGGTGTATTATAAAATAGATTTTTTACTGTTATTGATGTACCTGTTGGCGAACCTGCTATTGATTTTTCTAATACATTTCCACCTTCTAATACTACCTTATACCCATTTTCTTGCTCTGCCGTTTTAGAAACTAATTCTACTCTTGATATCGCTGCAATGCTTGCTAATGCCTCTCCCCTGAACCCCATTGATGTTACAGTATTTAAATCATCAGCAGATCTTATTTTGCTTGTAGCATGTCTTTCAAATGCTAATTCCAAATCATCTTCTGAAATTCCTTTTCCATTATCTGTTACTTTTATATATGATATTCCACCTTTTTCTATTTCTACTACTATATTATTAGCCCCTGCATCTATTGAGTTTTCAATCATTTCTTTTATTACTGATGCAGGTCTTTCTATTACTTCTCCTGCTGCAATTTTATTAATCGTTAAATCATCTAATAAAACTATGTTTCCCATTTTTTCACATTACCTCCTGGAGCATCTGAGAATTCTTTTCTTCTGTTCCATTATTTTATTATATTTAATCATACTTGCATTTTTTTTTCAACCTATATTAATCATTTTTTATACTTTTTTGTACATATTAATAAAAACATTAAGTTGTAACATTTTCTTATAAACCCCATATTATATATTATCAAAAGAAAAACCTAAAGTTAAGTTTCACTTTAGCCAAGATAGTTTTATCGAAAGGGGGTTTTAATATGCCAGAAAATAGAGGATGTGGATTTGGTTTCGGCGATGATTGCTGCTGGATAATAATCTTAATACTTTTAATTTGTTGTTGCTGTGGTGGTAACAGAGGAGGATGTTGCTAATCCTTTAGAGACATAACAAAAGAAGCCCCTTTTCGGAGGCTTCCTTTTGCTTATTTTATTTTTCTTGATTTATATCCAAAAAACATTGCAACTGCTACTACTAATATCATTCCTACAATAACCATAGGAGAACCTGCCTTTGGTATTGGTTCTGGTGCAACAGTATTGTCAACTGGTACTTCAATTTTTGTAAGCTTTATTTTTGGTGTAACATCTGATTTTTCTGTTTTTGTGCTTCCATCAAAATCTTTGTATGTTACTTCTACTGAATCGTTTGTATCAAGAATTTCACCTATAATTTTCTCATCAAACTCATCCTTCAATGTTAGTCTATATTGTATTGTAGCTGATTGATTTGCTCCAAGTTTTGCAAGATTCCATGTTATACTATTTGTTTCTGTATCAATTTTGGCTGAAACATTGCTTGTATCAATCCCTTCAACATATGTCATTTCGAAATTATTTACAATATATTCTGGGAAATAATCTTTTACAACTATATCTGTTAATGCATTTTCAACTGGCAATAATTCGCGGTAAATTGTTTCTGTAATTGTCTTTTCGATTTGATTATCATTTATTTTATAGAATTTTCCTACTGTTGGTTTTGATTCTGTTCCAAAAACTTCTTGTATTACTTGTCCATATGTATATTTATTTTCGCCTTCCATCCTAAATGTTGCATCTTCTGTATCTATACCTGTTAGCATTGTCATTACATCTACATTATCTAATGATTTTAATGTCGCTTTAGTTGCTGTTATAACATCTGTTAATCCTTTATATGAAGTCAAATCATTATGTCCTATTGCAATATTTGGTAATCCATCTGTTAAAACAATCATGTATTTATTATTATCTTCTGATGTATATTGGCTTTTTGCTAATTTTAAACCTGAATCTAAGTTAGTATATTGGCCTGTTCCTTCTATTGCAGATATTTTTGATTTTAATGTTTGGACATTATTTGTAAAATCGCAAACTTTTTGTGCGTCAGCTTCTGTTCCTATTATTAAGTTTCCATTTTCATCTTTTTGAGAACTAGTTGAAAATGTTACAACTCCTATTTTTAATGTTGTTGGATTTGCTTTTAATAAACTTTCAACAAGCTTATTAGCAGAATTTAAAACCAATTCTTTTCTTGTCGTATTATCATCTACTTTTTGATCCATACTATTTGAGCTATCTATTACTAACATCATTTCTCCTGATGGTATTTTTGCTTCTGCTGCATTATTTACTTTTAATTGTAGAGTAACTTGATGTTTATCTAAATCATACTCTACAAGTTTTTTTTCAAGATTTGCTTTTTCATTTAATTTTATTGTACATACATTGTCTTCTACTATTTCCATTTTTACATCAGCAGATTTTGCTGTTGCAAATACACTTGTTGTCATCATCATTATTATTAAAAATATTGTTAACGTAATTTTCTTTTTCATTTTTTCAATCATTCCTTTCTATCTATCTAATTTATCTAGATTATCTAATGCTTTACCAGTTCCTAATGCAACACATGAAACTGCATCATTAGCAATCATTACATTTATTCCTGTTTTTTCTTGTAACAATTTATCTAAACCATCTATTAAACATCCTCCACCAGTCATATATATTCCTCTGTCACTTATATCAGCAGAAAGTTCTGGTGGTGTTTTTTCTAATACTGAATGTACTGCATCCACAATCATCATTGCAGGCTCTATAAGTGCTTCTAACATCTCACTTGAATTCACTTTAACATTTTTAGGTAATCCTGTTGCTAAATCTCTACCTCTTATTTCCATGTCAGTATCTTGCATTTTTGGATATACACAGCCAATATTTATTTTTAAATCTTCTGCTGTTCTTTCTCCAATCATTATATTATGTTTCTTTTTGATATATTTAACAATATATTCATCAAATTTATCTCCTGCAACCTTTAATGACGTACTTTCTACTGAACCACCTAATGAAATTACTGCAATATCTGTTGTTCCACCACCAATATCTACAACCATATTACCACATGGTTTAGCTATATCTATTCCTGCACCTATTGCTGCTGCTATTGGCTCTTCTATTAAAAACACTTTACGTGCTCCTGCTTGATTTGCTGCATCTATTACTGCCTTTTTTTCAACTTCTGTTACTCTTGAAGGAATGCATATCATTGTTCGTGGTGCAAACAATGTTCTTCCATTTATCTTGTTTATAAAATATTTTAGCATTTTTTCTGTTACTGTATAATCTGAAATTACCCCTTCTCTTAATGGCCTTGTAGCTACAATATTTCCTGGTGTTCTTCCCAACATTCTTCTTGCTTCTTGTCCCACTGCTAAAACTTCATTTGTATTACTATCTACTGCTACTACAGATGGTTCTCTAAGTACTACGCCTTTTCCTTTTACATATGCTATTACTGTAGCAGTTCCTAAGTCTATTCCTATATCTTGCCCTAATCCAAATTTAAACATTTATATCCATTCCTTTCTTATTTATTTGCCTATACTTTTTCTTTTATAATATAAATTGGTCTTTTTTTAACCTCTAAATATGTTTTAGATAAATATTGTCCAATTACTCCCACTGAGAACAATTGTATTCCACTAACAAAAACAATTATACATACAAGTGATGGCCAACCAGAAGTTGGATCTCCATATATTAATGTTCTAACTATAATAAATATAATTGCCAAAAATGAAATTACACAAAATATTATTCCCAATACTGATGCAAATATTAAAGGTGTTGTTGAGAATGCTGTTATTCCTTCAATTGCATATCTAAATAATTTCCAGAATGACCATTTTGTTTCTCCTGCAACTCTTTCAACGTTTTCATATTCTATCCATTTGGTATTAAATCCTACAAAGCTAAACAATCCTTTTGAATATCTGTTATACTCTTTTAAAGATATTATTGCATCAACAACTTGTCTTTTCATCAACCTATAATCTCTAGCTCCATCAACCATTTCAATATCTGACATTTTATTTATTATCTTATAAAACATCCTTGCAAAAAAGCTTCTAATTGGTGGTTCACCTTTTCTTGTAACTCTTCTGGTTCCTACTGAATCATATCCTTCATTTATAATTGCGTCATACATTTGTTTTAGTAAAGCTGGCGGATCTTGTAAATCTGCATCCATTAATGTTACATAATCTCCTGTTGATGCTTCCAAACCAGCAAACATCGCTGCTTCTTTTCCAAAGTTTCTAGAAAATGATACATATCTTACTTTATCATCAATTGCTCTTAACTGTTTTATTATATCTAATGTTTTATCTTTAGAACCATCATTTACAAATATGTATTCAAAATCCACAATATTTTCAAAATCTTGTTTTCTCACTCTTTCTATTTCTTTATAAAATAATGGTAATGCTTTTTCTTCATTATAACAAGAAACTACTACTGATATTTTCTCCATATTTTTCAACCTTTCTACCTATTTTACTAAAATTGAATTATCATAAAATCTTGATACCTTTTTCAATTCATTATTAACATATTCAACACCATATTTTTCAATTAATGTTTTCTCATTTGAAAACAAATTCGTTCCAAGCCCTAATCTATTTCCTTCAATTTTAGCTCCAAGTGCCCCTAGTGTTGTTGGGTATAAGTCCATTGTTGAATATACTCTTTTTGTATTCTCCGCTTCAATAGCAGGATTTATAATAACATTTACTACTTTTTTATCATATTGTTGCCCTTCTTCTGGCTCAAAGAAATTTGCTTGCATTGTTAAATGGTCTCCAGTAATAACTATTGTAGTATTATCATAAAAATCTTGTTTTTGAAGCCATTTAACAAAATCTCCAACTCTTTTGCTTGAACAAGATATTACATTTTTATATTGTTCATCCCATTTATTAGGGCAATCTTTACACAAAAATCCATCAGGGAAATGTGTATCAGCTGTCAAAAATGTAAAATTAAATGGTTTTTCTTGTTTTGATAAATTTAATATTTTTTCTTTTGCATACTCAAATAATTGATCATCAGTAAACCCCCACCATATTTGTTCTGAAGCTTTGTTTTCTTCTTTGGCAGATTCAAAATCCCATATTTCATAATTTCCATGTTGTTTAAATAAATTTCTTCTTCCTCCAAATGTTGCATCAGAACCTAACAAAAGGTAATTTGTATATCCATTATTTTCTAAAACTTGTCCTATACTATAAGCTCCATCCAAAAAAGTACTATACTCTCCCATTGAATTATCATCAATAGATAATTTTAGCGGTACTCCTGCTGTCTGTGCAGACATCGCTCCAACAGTCCATGTGGTTCCATATAATGTATATGCTCCACCTAACTTATCTGTATCTGAAAAATTAGTATTTTCTTTTGCTAATTTTGATATCTCTGGTATTAAATCTCCTTTTGATAATCCTCCGTCTTTTGTTGAATAATATGTTGTCTCCATTGATTCCAAGAAAATGTATATTAAATTTCTTTTTTGTTCTGGAAATTCTATATTTGTTTTCTCTGGTCTTACATATTCTTTTGATATAAAACTCGAATCATGTGTCTGATTCTCTATATATTCTTTTATATCTGTTGTTTCTACTATTTTACTAATACTAATTATTAGTATTAATCCAGCTATACATATACTTGTTAGAGTAGTTCTTCTTCTTTCCGCTGTATGTATTTCTTTTATAAATTTTATATCTTTGACCATCGGGTATATTAATGCAAATGATATTATTATTGTGGGTAAGATTACTTTCCACAAGCATTCTTTAAAAAATGTAAAAATTATGTCTGTATTTGTTCCTTCCATTGGAACTTTTAAGTGAAATATTATTTCATCCATCGAAAGATGTCCAAATGTTTCATATAGCCAGTTTATTGTTACAGTTGCCCCAAAAGCTATTAATAAACATACTACTATAACTATATATGCTATTCTTTTTTTCATTTGCTATTATAATTATTCCTCCATTTGTTTTTGTATATATCTCCAAGAATCTTTACACATATCTTCTAATGTTTTCTCTGCTTTCCAGTTTAATTCTTTTTGAGCTTTCTCTGGATTTGAATAACATGTTGCTATATCTCCTGCTCTTCTTGGCGCTATTTTATATTTTACTGTTTTTCTAGTTACATTTTCAAATGCTTTTACCATGTCCAAAACACTATATCCTGTTCCTGTTCCTAAATTATATATATACATTCCTGTTTGTTCTTTTTCTAATTTTTCTAATGCTTTAATATGTCCTTTAGCTAAATCCACAACATGTATATAATCTCTTACTCCTGTTCCATCTGGTGTATCATAATCGTCTCCGAACACAGATAATTGTTCTAGTTGACCTGATGCAACTCTTACTACATATGGCATTAAATTATTTGGAATTCCTTGTGGTTCTTCACCTATTAGTCCACTTTCATGTGCTCCTACTGGATTGAAATATCTTAATATTGCAATATCCCAAGTATTATCTGAATTATATAAATCTTGTAATATTTGTTCTATAAATAATTTTGTTGTTCCATATGGATTTGTTGTTCCACCTATTTTGCATTCTTCTGTTAGAGGAATTTTTTCTGGTTCTCCATATACTGTTGCAGATGAGCTAAATATAAATTTCTTTACATTATATTTTCTCATTGTTTCTAATAGTACTATTGCACCTGAAATATTATTTTCATAATATTCTAATGGTTTTTGTACTGATTCCCCTACTGCTTTATACCCTGCAAAATTTAATACTGCTTCTATTTGATTTTCTTCAAATACTTTTTCTAATGCTTTTCTATCTAAATAATCTATTTCGTAAAATTTAAAATCTTTTCCTGTTATCTTCTTTATTTTTTTTAATACTTCCGGTTTACTATTCGAAAAATTGTCTATTATTACTATCTCTCTTCCTGCATTTAATAATTCTACTGCAGTGTGGCTTCCTATGTATCCAGCTCCGCCTGTTACTAATATTGACATATTCATTCCTTCTTATAAAAACCTTGCCAAATCTTACCATAAAAGCGAAAAAATTCATTTTCAACTACATGAAAAATCTGTATAATCCCAGCGCAATATTTTTTGACACAACTTTTAACAGCGAGATATTGCCATGCTTAGAATCAAACAAGAAGCTCTGACTTTTGACGACGTTCTACTTGTCCCAGCTCATTCAACTGTTCTTCCGAACACAGCCAACCTCTCAACTCAACTCACCAAAGAAATTCGCTTAAATATTCCTATGCTTTCTGCTGCTTTTACAGCATC
>MNRR01000032.1:1022-23798 GCA_001916055.1 Clostridium sp. 28_12 | reverse complement strand
TATGTTTATTTTTGGTCATTTAAACAATATCATTTTTGTGCTCTCTTTTCAATATTTTATTTTCAATCTTCTTGTGACATATCTATTTTAAACCTATATATTTTATACTTTTTCTATTGTACATTTGTTTCTATTTGTTGAGGATCAATTGCATCTATATCTTTAGTAATTTCTTCAACCGTACCATTTTCATTTTGTGTTTTCGTTGTTGTATTTTTCTTTAATTCTGTTCCAGAATGTTTATCACATAAGTCTGGTATTGTGTTCTGTAAATAATATTCAGTATATACATTTGTACATTCAGTAGTTGCAATTTTTCCGGTTTCTGAACATATGTTGCAAGTAGAAATAGTACTTGGCTTTTCAAAATTCGCATTTTTTAGTCCTGCATGTATTTTAGACATTACATTAGCCCATAATAATCCAGCTGGATTTCTTTTATTGTATTCTATTGTTTCATTTTCATCAAATCCATACCATGTTGCTGCTGTATAATATGGTGTAAAACCACAAAGCCATCTATCATAGTTTTCATCTGTTGTTCCTGTTTTAGCTGCAACATCTACTCCAGAAATTTTACAATATGTTGCTGTTCCTTTTGTTCCATTTACTGGCTGTGTCAGTATTTCCTTAACTATATATGCCACATCTTGTGAAACAACTCTTTTCTTCTTTTGTTGTGCTTTTAAAATAGTAGTTCCTTCACTATTATTAATATTCGTATAAAACGTTGGTTGGATATATTCTCCATCATTTGCTATCATTGCATATCCAGCCGCCATCTCTAGTGTACTTATTCCTTTTTGCAATCCTCCTAGTGCAAGTACTAATGTTTCATCTTCTTCTGTTAATGTTGATATTCCCATCTTTTTTAAATATTTAATTGAATTTTGTGGTTGCAATTGCTGCATTATTTCTACAAATGGAATATTTTGTGAAGATTCTACTGCTCTTCTAACTGTTATTTTCCCTAATGGTTTATTGTAATCTGTTGGATGATATCCATTTGGAAAGTCTTGTTCTATATCATCATATATTGAAGATGCTGTTATTATTTTTTTATCAATTGCAGGAATCAGTACTGATAGTGGTTTGATACATGAACCAGTTTGTCTTATGCTCTGTGTAGCCCTATTTAGTGGTCTTACCTCTGTCTTTTTTCCAAGTCCTCCAACACATCCAATTACATAGCCTGTTTTGTGGTCTATTATAACCATTGCTGCTTGTGATGGATTCCCTCCATTTTTTGACTGTATTTGATATTTTGATTTCTCAAATTCACTTTCAGCTGTTTTTTGAATTTTAGAATTTTGAGTACTATATATCTTTAATCCTGCCATATTTATATAATTAGTAGCAAATGTTTCTGATATATTATATTTTTTAGAAATTTCACTTACTACTTGTGAAATCAATGCATCTGTATGGTAAGAATAAACTGCACTACCAGTTTCTATTCTTCCTTTTTTAAATTGTAATCCATTATCTACATTATTTACTGCTGTATTATAACTTTCTTCATCAATATAGTTTAAGTCTAGCATCTTCTTTAATACTGTTTTAGTTCTTTTTTTTATTTTCTCTGAATTATCTTTTTCTCCAAAAGGATTATAAGAATTAGGTGCATTATTCATTCCAGCAAAAAAAGCACATTCTTCTAATGATAATTCTGAAACTGTCTTACTAAAGTAATATTGACTCCCTACTTCAACTCCATACATATGTGGTCCTACATATATAATGTTAAAATAAGCTTCTAATATTTCATCTTTTGACAATTCTGTCTCTAGCAGCTCTGCTTTCCACCATTCTTTTACTTTTCTTGTAATTGTATCTGTATTATCTCCTGTCAAATTTTTAACTAATTGTTGTGTAATTGTACTTCCTCCATATGAAGATTTACCAAAATGGGTTATATAACTAATAATAGCTCCAGCGGTTCTTTTTATGTCTATACCACCATGTTTATAAAATCTTTCATCTTCTATTGATATATATGCATTTTTCAAGTTTTTTGGCACATCTTCTATTTTTATAGGTGTATTTTTTCTTGTACATCCTAATTTAGCAATTTCATTTCCATCACTATCTAATACTGTTGAATTTTCGTATTTAACCATTTCTTTAGCTAATATTTTCCATTTATATGCTGAATTCCCTAAAACTATTGCTAATATAATTGTTACTAATATTACAATTATTAAAACTAATTTTCTGTCCTTTTTTCTGTCCTTTTTTTTGTCTTTCTTCTCTTTCTTTTCCTTTTGCCCCTTTTTGCCTTTTTTCTCGTCTTTCTTAAAAGCTTTTGGAACATAATTTTCATCTTCTGTTTTTTTCTTTCTTTTTTTCTTCAAATATTATCACTTTCCTTTTTATGAGCAATATGCGCAAAGGATTGCTTCTAGTCCAACATTTAAGTCTATTAATCCTATTTTATACTTATAGTCTAGGTTTTCTAATTCTTGTATAATTTGCATAAGCTCTTTTGTTTTAAATCCTTTTGCTTGTATTTTATATTTATTTACTAAAAATAATTGATTTGGCTTTAGTTGTAAACTTTGAGTTATATCTTTATTATAAAAAATAGCTAATTTTACAAAATATAATTTTTTAAAATGATTATATAAAGTAATCAAAATTTTCTGAATTGGTTCTTTTGCTGCAATTAAATTATAAAGTACTTCCATTGCTTCTTTTACTTTTTTTTGCCCTAGATTATCTGTCAAATCAAATATAACACTTTCTATCTTTTTTATGCATAGCTTGTCTATATCTTGTTTTTCAATAGTTCCATTCGCTCCTGCATATTCTATAAGTTTTCTTATTTCATTTATTAAGTCTTGCATATTAGTTCCACAACATTCTATTAAATATTGAAGAGTATTTTCATTAACATTTACTTTATAACTATTGCAAATTGCCTTTAACCTTTTTATAATCTGTATCGGCTTCTGTTCTTCAAAATTACATACTGTTCCTATTTTTTCTATAGTATTATATATTGAATTTTTTTCTGCCTGGCTCTCGACAAATATAAGAATTACAGAATCATTTATCATGTCTACATTATTTTTTAGATAATCATTTATTTTATCTTTTACTTCTTTACTTGCTCCCCCTGTTTTCCCTTTTCCTTCTCTTTTAAATATTCCCGTTTCTCTTGCAATAATTAGTTTGGTAGGATATCCAAAAGCCGGAGTTTCTATATCTGAAATTAATTCTTGCACATTATTTTCATCTATATTTATATAATTTATGCCTTTTATTGTTTCACCAAATTTTTTCTTTATTTTGTTTAGTTGTTGTTCTAATAAAAAAGTTTCTTCTCCATATAATAAATATATTCCTTTAATTTCTTGCTGTTCTATTTTTTTTTCTAGCTCTTCTATTTTCACCATTTCAAATTTCATTCCTTCCTTTATACAAGGCTCAACCAGGCTGAAAAATCAAAAATTAATTTTCACTAATAATTCTAAATACTTCTGCTACACTCCATGCTTGTGCTATTGCACCTTTTGGTTCATATGGTCTTTTTGAATCATATATTTCAGCAATACTTCCAACACAACCTCTTTCATTTAATTCTATTTTAAAAGTTTTTATTACATTTGCAGTAAATTCTTTTAATTGTTCTTCAAATTTAGTTCTATCTGCTTTATTTTTACTTTCTTTTGCAAGCCTTTTTAATGCATTATAATATGGACCTAATAACCATGTCCATGTAATTCCTTGATGATAACTAAAGTCTCTTCTACAACCATCGCCTTCATATATTTCTACATAATTTTCTTCACCTTTTGCTAGGCTTTTTAATCCATAATTATTTAATAGTCTTTTTGTTACCGTTTCTACCATATTTTGTGCTTCTTCTGATGTTGGTTCTAATACAGGATATGTTAAACTTAATGCAAATAATTGATTTGGTCTTATTTTTGAATCTCCCAAAACATCATATAAGCATTTTCTACGTTTATTATAAAATTTTTCTTGATATGATTTCTTACATTTTTTAGCCATCTTTTCATATTTCTTAGCTTTATCATTTTCATTGTTTTTTATAGCTAATTCTTGCATGATTTTTAATGCATTATACCACATAGCATTTATCTCAACTGCTTTTCCATTACGTGGTGTTACTGCAATTCCTGCATATTTAGCATCCATCCATGTATTTTGTGTCATTTCAGTACCAGAAGATATCAATCCATCATAATCCATATAAATATTGTTATTATCCAAGTCTATACCTTTAGAATAGTTCTCTATTATGTTTTCCATTTTTGGGTATATCTCTTGCATTATGAACTCATAATTTTCTGTATATTCTAGATATTTTTTTACCTGTTCAAAAAACAATAATGATGCATCAACACTATTGTATAAAGGTCTATAATCATCTTCACTATATGTATTTGGAATTAACCCATACTTTATATCTCTTATACAGTGTTGTAATACCTTTTTTGCATTATCAAATCTTTTAGTCTTCAGGAATAATCCTTCATATGAAATCAAAGTATCTCTCATCCAATCTAAGAACCATGGATATCCTGCAATTGCAGAATATGTATTAAATAATGGTCTTTTTATAATAAAATTATCCGTAGCAATTAGAAACTCTTTGATTAATTCATCTCTTTCTTTTTCTTCTTTTGTTTTATCTAGCTTTTCTGTATTTATCAATTTTGATTCTATGATTATTTTATTTAAACGTGCTTTTTCTTTTACTATTAAAGCTCTTGCATCAATTTCTTCTATATTTTCTTCTGTTGAACATATAAAAGAAACTTCTTTTTCTTCCCCTGGTTCTAATTCTATTTCATATCTACCTGGAACAGTGTGATTTTCCTCCGCTTCAAACCCTCTTTTTTCTTCTTCTATATAGAACATATTAAAGAATGTATCATTATGATGTTCTATATATTTTCCATCATTAATCTTAATATAAATCGGATTTCCATCATCAATTTTCAATTCTAATTTCTGTCCCTTTACCTTTTGCTCTACTTTAAATATATGGTTCTTATTTATTCCATGTGCATTTCTGAAATTCATTACTGGAGTTAATATTAATTTCGAAGATTTTTTTCCATTTTTTATCTTATAATATACTCCAACCGTATTTTTAAAGTGCTCCATACATATTATTTTAGTTATTTCAACATCTTCAACTTTATATTGAAACACTGGAAGCATACTCTTTTCAAAACTTATCTGATACTTATATCCTTGCGAAATATAATTTTTTCCCACATTTGTAAATAACTCATATTTCCTTTTATCAATAATTATGCTTTCATCTATCTTTGATAAAATTAATCTTCTTCTTGCTGGCGGAATAATTGGCACAACAAGAAGTCCATGATATTTCCTTGTATTAGTCCCAATTATCGTTGAAGAGGCAAATCCCCCTATTCCATTTGTTACTAACCATTCTTTTTTTAGTCCATTTTCTAAATTTAACTCTTCTTTGGAATATTTCATTTTTATACCTCCTATGTTTCCTTTTCATTATCTTCTTTGTTCATTTCTTCTTGGATGTTCTTCTGATTCTTTAATTGATTTTATTCTATCACTATATTTCATACTAAATTTACTTTTTGTTTTATTTTTTGTGTTTGGATTTATTCCTCTTTTTTCTGCTCTTTTATCTCTCTTTCTTTTTTCTTTTTTTAGTTTGCTTATTCTTTTATCTGATTGCAATTTTGCATTTAACATTATATATGTTGGATCACTCTCTTTATCTTGGTATTTCATATCATTACATATCAATTTAATTGCTGATTCTGCAATCATATATGGATCATGTCTTATTTTTCCATCTATTATTGTTGATATATTTTTCTTGATGAATTTAATCTTTTTTATTGATGTGTCACTAATTTTTTGTTCTACTAAATCAGCACCCTCTTTATTGTACATTTTTATATATTCTGGTATTACTTCTCCTGTATCATAAATACAATAATCTATCAAGCCTTCTCCACAATGTTCTATTATTGCTTTTATATGGTCTTCTACTGAGTAATCATCAGTTTGCCCAGGCTCTGTCATAATATTATTTACGTATATTTTTATTGCTTTACTTTCTTTTATTGCTTTAGCTACTCCATTAACTAATAAGTTTGGTATTACATTTGTATATAAACTTCCCGGTCCTATTATAATACTGTCAGCTTTTTTGATAGCTTCTAGCACTCCAGGTGCAGGTTTGCAGTTTGATGGTTTCAAATATACTCTATTGATTTTTGTAAGTTTATCATTAACTATCTCCGGAATTTTATCTTTTTCTTCTACTACATATCCATTTTCTAATTCTGCACAAATCCTTACTTCTTCTGCAGTTACAGGTTTTACATTTCCTATTATATTAAATATTGAATTACTTTTTTCAATTGATGTTGTATCATTTTTATAAATTTCTTTCATTGCAGTAAAATATATGTCTGAAAATTTTAATCCTCTTAAATTAGGATTTTCCATTTCATGATTCAATATTTTTTCTAACTCATTTGATTCTTTTGCAGAAAGTGCAACTATACTATCTTTTACTTCTTCAAATGGTAATGTTGTTCCTAGAACTGCTCTTGACAAATTAGGTTGTTTCCCATATTCTGATACTGCTACAATTGCAGTTATATTATCTGTATATCTTTTCATTCCTGCTAATACAGTATTTAAACCTGCGCCACCACCTATTGCTACTATTTTAGGTCCTTTGTCATATATTGTTTTATCAAATATTAAGGATTTTACATTTACATTTTTCTTGTTTTTCATTCTGTCATCTGTTGCTTCTATAAATAGTTCCATATTTCGTTTATTTAAAAATATCAATCCTAATACAATACAAGTAAATCCTATTACAAATATTACTACAACTTTTCCTGCATCTATAAATTCCATTTCTTTTTGCACTAATATTTTTGCAATTCCATAACATGTTAATATAATACCTACTAATATTAGGAAAATCCATCTTTTCATTTTTGAACTTGATTTTAACCAATGCGCCATTCCTTTCATCTCTATTATCATCCTTTCAATTATATAATTTCTATTTCTTGTTCTATTATTTTTCCAAATTTGTTATAAACTTGCTCTTTTGTATATTCCATTAATTCTATTACATCTTTTGCTGTTGCATTTTCCTTATTTATTATGAATCCTGCATGTTTTTCTGAAATTTGTGCTCCTCCTATTTGATATCCTTTTAGACCACATTCATCTATTAGTTTTGCTGTTATAAAATCTATTCCCCTTTTAAATGTACTTCCTGCACTTGGATATTCTATTGGTTGCTTTTCTTTTCTGTAGTTTGCATATTCTGTCATTTTTTCTTTTATCTCTTCTAGTTTTCCTTTTTTTAATTGTATTTCTGTTTCTAAAATTATGTAATCACTATTTACAAATAAACTTTTTCTATATTCAAATTCTGCTTGTTCATTTGTTATTTTATGTATCTCTGTATTTCTATCCATGTAAGTTACTGTTTTTACAATATCTTTCATTTCGCTTCCATGTGCTCCTGCATTCATTCTTATAGCTCCGCCTATTGTTCCTGGAATTCCTGATGCAAATTCCAATCCAGTAATTTCTTCTTTTAAACATTTCTGTGCTAATGCTCCAAGTTTTACTCCGCTTCCTACTGTTAAGATTATTTTTTCATCTTCTATTTTCTCTTCTAGTTTTTCTATATCTATTTTTAGTACTATTCCTTGTATTCCTTGGTCTGAAACTAGTATATTACTTCCATTTCCTATGATTGTTAATTTTATATTTTCTTTTTTGGCATATTCTAATATATTTCTTAATTGTTCAATATTTTTAACTTTTATAAAACATTCTGCTGGTCCACCTATTTTAAATGATGTATGTTTACTCATTGGTTCATTAATGTAAATATTTTCTTTAGGAATTAATTTCTGAATTTTTTTTATATCCATCTTTAAATTTTTCCTCCTCAATCATCCCAATCTTATCATTTTTTTCCTTATTTTACAATAATTTTTATTAAATCTCTTTGAATTTTATGAAATTTATAGTATAATAGAATTGTATTGATTACAAAGATTGGAGGTTTTACTATGTGGCAAATATGGTTAATTGCTTCTGGAATATTTTTTGTAATAGAAATTTTTACTGTAGGATTTCTAATTTTTTGGTTAGGAGTTGCAGCTTTAATTGCAATGTTGATAAGTTTCATAACAGATAGTGTGATTCTTCAAACCGCAGTATTTGTTATCTCTTCTGGCCTATTAATTTTCGCAACAAGACCCTTAACTAACAAAATTGCTGGTAAAGAAACAATTCCAACAAATGTATATTCTCTTATTGGAAAAAGAGGTATCGTTGTCGAAGATATTGATTGGCAAAAAGGCACTGGTCAAGTTAAAATTGAGGGTGAACTTTGGTCAGTCAAAACCAATGAACAAATTAATATATCAAAAGGAACAGAAGTTGAAGTCGAAAATATCGAAGGTGTTAAGGTTTTTGTAAAACCTATAAATATAACATCTAATATTTAGTTAATAGTATTTAAAATATATTTATTAAGCAAGCTTAACACTTGCTAAAAGGAGGAAATTATGTATTTTTTACTTGCATTACTTGTTATAATAATAATTATAGCAGTAAAATCAATCAAAGTCGTTAGACAATCTGAGGTTTATATTATCGAAAGATTAGGTAGATTCCATAAAGTAGCTGATGCTGGTCTTACAATAATAATACCATTTTTTGATCATGTTAGAAGTGTTGTTAGTTTAAAACAACAAACAATGGATGTACCACCTCAAGGAGTTATTACTAAAGATAATGTTACAATCACAATAGATACTGTTGTATTTTACCAAATTACAGATCCAGCAAAGGCTGTTTATGAGATTCAAAGTTTGAAAAAAGGTATCGAATATCTTGCTATTACAACAATTCGTGATATTGTTGGTAAAATGGATTTAGATGAAACATTTAGTTCAAGAGATGGAATTAATACAAAATTAAGGACAATTCTTGATGATGCAACAGATAGATGGGGTTGCAAAATTGACAGAGTAGAAATTAAAGATATTACACCACCAGCTGATATCAGAGATGCAATGGAAAAACAAATGAATGCTGAAAGAAATAAAAGAGCTTTAATTCTAGAAGCTGAAGCTCAAAAGCAATCTGCTGTTACTATTGCAGAAGGTAAAAAACAAGCTGCTATCCTAGAAGCTGAAGCTGATAGAGAAGCTAGAATTCGTAGAGCTGCCGGTGAAGCTCAAGCTATAAAATCTGTTGCAGAAGCTAAAGCAAAAGAAATCACTATGGTTTATGATGCTATCAAGTCTTCTGAACCTGATGAAAAACTTGTTCAAATAAAATCACTTGAAGCTCTTGAAGAAATCGCTAAAGGTGATGCAAATAAAGTATTTATTCCTTTTGAAGCAACTAGTGCATTGAGCAGTTTAGGTGCAGCAAAAGAGATTTTAAAAGATAATAAGAAATAAATAAATTTAAGCAGGCACAATTAAGTGCCTGCCTTTTTTACTCCTCGCTCGCCGATTTATGCCAATATGGTCTTGGCCAGCTTTGAAATTGCGTTTGCTCTGATGGCCATCACCACATCAACGCTCTGTCCAAGCTGATTTGAAAGCTCTTTAAGGCTTTCTTCATCAGTTCCGGCTCTTAACACCATCTGGATAATGGACTTCTCTTGTCCTGAAAGTTTATCAGAAGTCATTATTTCTTCTAACATTTTTTTTCCACTTACAGAATTAGGCTCAATCTCCTCTCCATAAATTTCAGTTGCAATCAGCCCAAGGCCTTCTGCAATCCTCTTTCCAAACTGCTCTTTGTCTTTGAGCAGCTCTATCAGATGATTTTTCTCCATCTCCATCTCTTGTCCTTTCTATATATGCATTGTTTGCGAGTTTCCTTATTAAAACAGCCAAAATGTTTGGCTGGAGATAAGGGGTTATATTTTTTTACCTCCTTTTTTTATTTTGGCTTTTGCCAATACTCTTATTTTATCACGATTTTTATACAAAGTCAATTTATGTAAAATTATTTCATCCCAAAATTTGCATTATTTTATAATTTATGCTATAATAGGATAGAATTAAAAATTCACAAACAAATTTTGTAAAAGAGGTGGTAATTTTTATGCCATTATTAGCCATAATATATATATTAACTTTCATAATATTTGCATTAGCAGCATATGCAGTAATGCAAATAAAATTAGCTGGAATTAATGTAAAAGATTTTTGGAGCTTTATTGAAGCAAACCAAATTTTAGATAAATTATATGTATTTGCAAAAAAATATAGAACTCTTTCTCCTCAGCAACAAGTTGTGTATCTTATGGAAGCAGAAAAAGTTTTCACTGCATTTGATAAAATTCCTGATATTATTTGGGAAGATGAATTTAAAAAATATGATGAAGTACTCAAAAAATATAATGAAATTAAAGTTGATAGATGGATGTCTTCTTCTAACTAGAAGGCATCCATTTTTAAAACCCATTTTTGATTTTTCTTCAAATTTCCAGCCAAAATTTCTTCTGATATTCTATCTTCTACAAGATTTTGAATAGTTCTTCTTAAAGGTCTTGCCCCAAAATTCGAATCATATCCTTGCTCATATATTTTATCTATCACTTTCTCGTCTATCTCAACTATATATTTTTGCTGTTTTAATCTTTTTTCTACTTGTTTAAGCATAATTTTAGTTATATTTTTTATATCATTTTCGTTTAATTTATGGAATACTATTATTTCATCTATTCTATTTATAAATTCTGGTCTTAACTCATGTTTAAGTTCTTTTATCACTTCTTTTTTTATTTCTTCATATGCTTTTTCATTTTCTGTTGAACCAAAGCCAAGTGATTTCCTTTCTGTAATTTGTCTAGCTCCAAGATTTGATGTCATTATTATAACCGAATTTTTAAAGTTAATCTCTCTTCCTTGTGAATCTGTTAAATGTCCATCTTCTAGAATTTGTAATAGTAGATTCATTACATCTGGATGAGCTTTTTCAATTTCATCAAATAAAATAACTGAATATGGTTTTCTTCTAACTTTCTCTGTTAATTGCCCGCCATTATCAAATCCAATATATCCAGGTGGAGATCCTATTATTTTTGATACAGAATGTGCTTCCATATATTCAGACATATCTAGTCTTATCATAGAATTTTCATTGTCAAATAATATTTCTGATAAAGCTTTTGATAACTCTGTTTTTCCTACACCAGTTGGACCTAAAAATAGAAATGAACCTATTGGTCTTTGTGGGTCTTTTAATCCTACTCTTCCTCTACGTATTGCTTTGGCAACAGCTTGAACTGCCTCATCTTGCCCCACAACTCTTTCATGTAGTTTTTCTTCTAAATGTCGTAATTTTTTATTTTCATCTTCTGTTAATTTTTGAGCTGGTATTCCTGTCCATTTTGATATAATTTCAGCAATATTTTCTTCTCCTATTTCTATTATATCTTTACTTTTTGTTTCTTTCCAAGTATTAACTTCTTGTTCTAATTTGCTTTTAATTTTTATTTCATTATCTCTTAGTTCTGCTGCTTTTTCAAATTCTTGATTATATATAGCTTCCTCTTTTTCTTTTGAAATTATATTTATTTCCTCTTCTAATTCTTTTATTTCATCTGGCTCTTTAAAAATCTTCATTCTTACTTGTGAAGCAGATTCATCTATTAAATCAATTGCTTTATCTGGCAAAAACCTATCTGTTATATATCTTACAGACATTGTAACTGCTGTTGTTATTGCTTCATCTGTTATTTTTACATTATGATGTGCCTCATATTTATCTCTAATTCCTTTTAATATTTCTATTGCTTCTTTCTCTGATGGTTCACCAACCTTAACAGGACTAAATCTTCTTTCTAGTGCTGAATCTTTTTCTATATATTTTCTATATTCCTCTATTGTGGTTGCACCTATTAATTGTATATCTCCTCTTGCAAGTAATGGTTTTAATATATTGGCTGCATCTATAGCTCCTTCTGCTGCTCCCGCCCCAACTATTGTATGTATTTCGTCTATAAACAATATAAGATTTTCTGCTTTTTTTACTTCATTTAAAGCTTTTTTTATTCTCTCTTCAAAATCTCCTCTGTATTTTGCACCAGCAACCATTCCTGAAATATCAATACTTATTATCCTTTTGGCTTCTAAATTTTCTGGTACCTCACCTATTACAATTTTTTCCGCCAATCCTTCTATTATTGCAGTTTTTCCAACTCCTGGCTCTCCTATTAAACATGGATTATTTTTGGTTCTTCTTGATAGTATTTGAATTATTCTTTCAATTTCTTTTTCTCTTCCTATAATATTATCAAATTTTCCTTCTTCTGCTTGTAATGTTATGTCTTCTCCAAACTGTTTTAATGCTGGAGGCATTACGGAATTATTTTCTCTACTTTTAGCTATGTCTTTAGGCATTTCCTTATCTAGTTCTTCTTCATTTATTACTTTGGCAATTTCATTATAAATTTTAGCTATTTCTACATTCAATTCCATTATTATCCTAACACCAACACAATCTTCTTCTTTTAATATTGCTAATAGTAAATGCTCTGTTCCTATATAATTATATCCTATTCTTTTTGCCTCTAAAAAGGCATTTTCTATTACTCTTTTGGTTCTAGGTGTAAAACCTAATGTTTCTTTTATTGGTCTACCAACACCTAAAATTTCTTCCATTTTTACTTTTATTTTTTCTTCTGTTATACCTTTATTATTTAATACTTTTGCTGCAATTCCAGTCCCTTCTTTAACCAATCCATATAATAAATGTTCTGTTCCTATATAATTATGACCTAATTCCACTGATATATCATTAGAAATCTCAATAACCTTTTTAGCTTTATTTGTAAATTTATATATCATCATTTTTCTCCTTTTTAGTCATATTAACCATTTTCTTTGCCTTTTCTTTTTGACTTGGTAATGGTATCCATGCAAAGTATGAAGATACAAATTCTCCATATTGTGTTGTATCTTCTCCTACTTCTGGTTCTTCTTGTTTTGGCTCTTTATCCATAAAAAGCACCTGCCTCTCTAATTAAGGTATGTGCTTTTTTTCATATTTTATTCATTAATCTTTGATTCCAAATAATAATTTCACTATTCCTCTTAAACATTTCGGAACTTTTTTTACAACTATAGTCATATGTAAACCTCCTTTTAACAGAGCAACCATAATATGCCGACTAATATCACTACCACTCCTATTAGAAATAACCAGCCTAATGTTGGTAAAAATAATACTAGTAATATGCCAACTCCTAATCCTATTAAACATACTCCTAACGTTTTTTTTAAGATTTTCATTATGATTCCTCCAAGTTTTTTAATATATTATATGTTTACTTCTAATTTATGTGTCAAATTTGTTCTACGTAGAAATTTTACCTACTTGGTATGTATATCTCATATAACCCAAAAAAAGAGACCTAGAATCTCTACTAGTTCTCTTTATCATATATTTATATTTAAAATTTATTATCCGTTTACTAAATCTTTTAATGCTTTACCAGCTTTGAATACTGGAGCTTTAGATGCAGGTATTTTTATTTCTTCTTTTGTTTGAGGATTTCTACCTTTTCTAGCAGCTCTTTTTCTAACTTCGAAAGAACCAAATCCAACTAATTGAACTTTGTCTCCTCCTTTTAATGCTTCAGCTATAACTTCTGTTAATGCATTAACTGCTGCCTCTGTTGCTTTTTTAGATTCTCCTGTTTTTGCAGCGATAGCTGCTACTAATTCAGCTTTGTTCATTATACATTACCTCCTATAAATTTTTGTGTATGTACTTCTATATCGCTGAAACCAGCAATACTCTGTACTTCCTTTATCTTATTCTCCAAAATATATTAAAATCCCCTCTTTTTTTATAAAATTTTAATATATTTTCTTTTTTTCTAGAAATTTATATATTTTTTCGCCTTTTGGTAACATGTATATGTCTTCTCTATTGTATATTTTTAAGGCTAATACAGCGGCTATATAAACAATTACAGCAAATGCCATTGCTATTAATGTTGCCGTATTTCCTGGAATTATTCCTTTTAATATTACACATAGTGTATATGAGCAAACACTCATTATTCCTGTTGCTATTGCTGGTTTTATCACAAACTTTCCTAATGGTAAATCTAATTTTACATATTTTTTCAAAACATTAAACACAATTGTAAATGCTACTGCATGGCATGCAATTGAACCTATTGCTGCTCCATATACATTAAAGAATGGTATTTTTAATAATACTATATTTAATACTAATTTAACTAAACACCCTATTCCTAATGCGGTGGCAGGTATCATTACTTTTCCAAATCCCTGTAATGCACCATTTATAGTCTGGTCTAATATTGAGAATATTACTGATACAGATATAAGTTGGAGTAATAGTGCGCCTTCTTTTGCATTTGGGTACAATAAATTTAATATAGGTTGTGCGAAAACAATCATTCCTACTACACATGGTAATCCTATTAACATTGAAGTTAATAATGAAAATGATGTTCTTTTTGTTGCAGTTTCTCTATCATTTTTTGCTTTTGCAGCTGATATTGCAGGTACCAATGCTGTTGCAAATGCTATATTTATGGCTAGTGGTAAATTTGTTACTGTATCTACTTTTCCACTTAATTGCCCATATAATTTTGTAGCTATATCTGCTGGCATATATGTACTTAAAATTCTTTTTACAGTAAAGGAATCAATATTTTTATTAAATGATGTCATTATTGAGCTTAATGTTAATGGAATTGAAACCATTAATATGTTTTTTACAATTGTTTTAACATTTTCATATTTATAATTTGTAGAGCTCTGTATTTCATTTCCAATTTCTTTTCTTTTTAATCTATAATACATAAACAAATATGCAAAACTTGAAAATGTAGCTAGTGTTGTTGCCACATTTGCTCCGGCAGCCATCATTTCTGTTGATGTTGATGTAGCATATGCGACTATTTCTACAATTCCTATTGTTAATACTGTTTTAAATACTTGTTCTATTGTTTGTGCTCTTGCTGTAATTTTTAATGTCCTCCTTCCATTAAAATATCCTCTAAATACTGATGAAATTGAAACGAAGAATATTGCCGGTGCTAATGCGACTAATGTTAGTTCAGATTCTGGAATTTGTGTCCAACTATATGCTATTACATGTGCGCCAAAAAATAATAGCATTGAACCTATTGCTCCAAGTGCTCCAAATGTGACTAATGCTACTTTAAAAATTTTATTAGCTCCTTTGTTATCTCCTACTGCAAGTCTTTCAGATACTAGCTTTGATATCGCATTTGGTACACCTATTGACGATACTGTAAGTAATAATGCATATATTTGATATCCACTTGCATATATTGCATTTCCTGCATCTCCAAATCCTTCTCTATTTGTTAAATATAATGTATATATTAGTCCTAATACTTTTATTAATATTTGTGAAAACATTATTGTTACAACACCTTGCATAAATGTTTCTTTTTTATTTGCTATTTTTTCCTTTGCCATAACTCCTCCTAAAAATAATTCTATGTTTTTTATTCTCCCTTTATTTCTAATCCCGAATAATTATATCTATAAATGTTAAAATTATCAAGAACTTTTATCAAATTTATTGACAAATGGCTAATTTTGTATTAAAATTGATTAGTATTATGTTAAAATATGATTTAAATATGAAACTTCTCCCCGGTGGTTTTAGATTTAAATTTCATATATATTAAATTAAATTTAAAATAGGAGGGTAAATATTACCATGAATAACGTTACATATAGTGCAAAAAAAGAATCAGTTGAAAGAAAATGGTACGTAATTGATGCAGCAAATAAACCATTAGGTAGAGTTGCTACTGAAGCTGCTAGATTATTAAGAGGAAAACACAAACCAACTTTCACACCAAACATTGATACAGGTGATAATGTTGTTATCATCAATTGTAAAGATGTTATATTAACAGGAAATAAAATAAATTCAAAAATTTACAGACATCACTCTGGTTATATTGGAGGAATGAAAGAAACTCCAGCATCAGTAATGCTTGCAAAAAATCCAGAAAAAGCTATGACATTAGCTATAAAAGGAATGTTACCACATAACTCATTAGGTAGAGCTATGGCAAAAAAATTAAGAGTATTCGCTGGTAGCGAACACAATCTTCAAGCACAAAAACCAGAAATTTGGAATTTTTAATTAAGGAGGAACTATTAAATGGCTAAGTCAAATAAAATCGTATACATGGGTACAGGAAGAAGAAAAAGTTCTATAGCTAGAGTAAGATTAGTTGAAGGAACAGGAAAAATAACAATTAACGGAAAAGATATTGAAGAATTCTTCGATTTAGAAACTTTAAAAGTTATTGTTAGACAACCCTTAACAGTTACAAATACATTATCTAAATATGATGTAATTTGTTCAGTTTATGGTGGTGGAGTTTCTGGTCAAGCTGGAGCTATCAGACATGGTATTGCTAGAGCTTTAAACGAAGCTAATTCAGAATACAGACCAGCTTTAAAAACAAACGGATTCCTAACAAGAGATCCACGTATGAAAGAAAGAAAAAAATACGGTCTTAAAAAAGCAAGAAAAGCACCACAATTCTCAAAGAGATAGTAAAAAATATAAAAAGAAAACGGAATTTATTTTCCGTTTTCTTTTTTATATTCTTTAAATGCTTTTATATTTTCTTGAGTATATCCTTTTAGACAATCTGTTGGAACTTTCTCACATATTTTATTAAATATATCTAAAAATTCATCTGTTGTTCCACCTTTTATTTTTATGCATTGTATATTTGTTTTTCCATCATTTAAATGCACAATTATGCTTGAAGCTGTTGTTATAATTCCATAATATTTTACGCTATGTATATGTATCCATTTTACATCAGAATACTTAAATGCAGAAAATCCTCCGTTGCTCTTTAAATCTACCAAAAAGTCTTTTGTTAAAATAACCATATCTCTATAATGTTTTTCTTCTACATTATCATCTAATTGCTTTGCTAATTCATTTTTATAATCATTTTTCTTTAAATAATTTTTTATTTTTTGCTTTATAATATAAATTGAAATATTATATATAAATATAATAATCATTCCAATCATTGCAAAAAATATAATAACTTCTTCTGCAGTTGTATCTACTGGTGATTTTCTAACATTTAGTAATGTACTTCCAAAATATCTTTCAAAATCATCTGTTGTTATCTTATTTTCTTCTTCAACACCTTGGTTATAATAATCTATCAACATTGTTTTCAATTCATCTGGTATCTTTTCAGTCATTCCATAGATTTTTATTGAATTTGGAGTTTGTGCATTTTCATCTGTTGAATATGTATATTCCTTTATGTCTTTCAATTCATCAATTGTTTCTAAGTTTAAATCAACAACATACCAATATCCATTGTTGTATGCAACATAATATCTATCAATTGCTGAATCTGATGTATCATCTGTGCTTCCATATGTTGCAATCTCATCAGTCAATCCTTGAACTTCTAAATATGCATATTTTCCTTCTTCCATTCCAAGTGCACCATCAGTAGTAAAATCTATTGCTTCTGGCAATTCAGACCTTTGTCTTTTTTCCATAGACACCGATGCAAATATTATTACAGCTATACATATAACATAACCTACAAATATCCATTTAGGCATTCTCTTACCTTTTTTTATTATTTGCTCCCCTTCTATTTCCATACATTTTTTCCTTTCTTTTTAATATAATTTTTTATATAAAAAGATTGCTATTGCTAATCCTATTATACTAGCTATATTAATTTGAAGAGAACATGCAAATGTTAAACTTAGTACATTCATATTTAGTACAAATGGTTCTTTTATTCCAAATGATTGTCCATATGCCAACCAGCTAAGCCAATCAACCTGTGATGCAACTTCTCCTAACAATCCTCCTATAACTAATCCTGCAACTATAAATAGTAATATTACCCATGTATTTTTATCTCTTGTAGCCATTTTTGTTCCTCCATTTTTTATTTTTTATCTTCCAGTACTTGCTAACCACTCTTCCACACTCATTACCTTCTCATTATTATTATATGCCATATAGAATGTGTTTTCACCCGTTTCTGTATTTGTTTTTAAATATATTGTCTCTAATACATATGTTGGTATTAATTCTTCTCCACTAGTAGTTATTATATTATAATGTTTATCTTTTTCAACAATAATTACTTGATAACTTGGAATTACCACTGCTGGATATGCATTAGCGATTTTGCTCAAATTTGATGAGCTACATCCAATCCCTGTAAATATAAAATCTTTTACTAACTGTCCCTTTATATCAAACATTCCCCATAAATCCTGATTATTCTTTACTGGTATAATTTTATTTAACAAAACATACTGATTTTCTATTCCATTTTGAGTGAATTTTGAAATGTCTATTCCTATTTGTTTATATTCTGGTGATATTATTGTTTTTCCTTTTGTATCAATTACTCCATACAAATTATTTTGTTTTACTAAATATAATTCATTTTGGTTATCCATGATTTTTATCTCATCATATACAGTTCTTACTTTTATCGATGTATCTTTTCCTATAACTCCATATTTATTATTGCTTTTTACCAAAAAATCCGAAGTTGCTGGTAAATATTTTATATCTTCATATTTAAATTCTAATATAGGATTTCCACTTTCTACATCTACGACTCCATAAATATTATTTTTTATTACAATTATTAATCCTTCAAATATTGCTTTTTGGTCAGAATATTCTTCTGATAGTTTTACTGTTTCTCCATCAATTTTTAATTTTGAAGCATACATTTTATTTAAATAATCCATTGTATATATATTTATGTTCTTTTTATTTGCATTGTACTCAAACAAAATATTAAAAGCTTTCTCAATTCCACTTGGCGTTGTATAAAGTTCACCATCTTTTTCTAAAACTTTTTCTTCTAATTTCACATATTCGTAATCAGAATCACCTCTTGTCTTAACTAAAGTATCGGAGTCCTTAGTAAACATTGCTATTTCATTTTCATTTTTCACATAACATTTAGTCGAATCTTCTGATTTTATTTTATAATCACCTCTAAAGTCGTTATAATTCAGATATTTGGCTATTGCCCTTATAGGAATGTATAATTTTGTATTGTCATCCTCAGGAATATATAATAATTTTTCTATTTCATTTTTGTTTTGACCATTTACAGTTATTTGCATAACTGATTGTTTTAAATATATTATAGTTCCTATTATAACTATAATAAGAATTATTAATACAGTCAATAAAATTCCTATAATCATAGGTAATTTTGACTTTTTTTTGTTATCAACTTCTTCATATAACTCCATGAATTTTCCTCCTATTTTTCGTAACCATACTTTTTATAAAATTCTTCTTTAAATGTTCCTAAATTATCATTTTCAATTTCTATTCTAACTCTTTCCATTAATTTAGTCAAGAACCTTAAGTTATGAATAGAAAGTAATCTGACTCCCAAAATTTCGTTTGTTTTTATCAAGTGTCTTATATAAGCCCTTGTATAATTTTTACAAGTATAACAATCGCATTCAGGGTCTAATGGTTCCCAATCTCTTTCATATGTTGCATTTCTTACCACAACTTTTCCGTGAGATGTCATAGCTGTTCCGTTTCTTGCAATTCTAGTTGGAAGTACACAGTCACACATATCAATACCAGCCATCGCAGCTTCTATAAGGTAATCTGGTGTTCCAACTCCCATCAAATATCTTGGTTTATCTTTTGGCATTAATGGTGCAGTATAATATAACATTTTCAAGAATTCTTCCTTAGGTTCTCCTACACTTATTCCCCCTATTGCATATCCAGGTAAATCTAATGCTATTAAATCTTCAACTGATTTTTTTCTTAAATCTTCAAAAAATCCTCCTTGAATTATTCCAAATAGTGCCTGATTTTCTGTTTTATGTGCCTCTTTGCATCTTTTGGCCCATCTAGTTGTTCTTTCCATAGAATTTTTTGTATACTCATATGTCGAAGGATACGGACAACATTCATCAAATGCCATTATAATATCTGCGCCTAAATCTTCTTCTGTTTTCATAACACTTTCTGGCGTAAATACATGTTTACTTCCATCAAGATGTGAATGAAATTCAACTCCTTCTTCTTTTATTTTTCTTAAAGCACTTAGACTAAATACTTGAAAACCTCCACTGTCTGTTAATATTGGCCTATCCCAATTCATAAACTTATGAAGTCCTCCCGCTTCTTTTACTATTTCTTGACCTGGCCTTAGATATAGGTGATATGTATTTGATAATATTATTTGTGCTTTTACTTCTTCTTTTAATTCTTCTGGTGTCATGGATTTTACTGTTGCTTGTGTCCCTACTGGCATAAATATTGGAGTTTGTATATCTCCATGTGGTGTGTGTATTACCCCTCTTCTTGCCCCTGTTTGTTTACATTCATGTAATAGTTCATATGTTACTGCTGGTTTCATGTTCTATCCTTTCTTTAAATATTTTATTTTATAAACATTGCATCTCCAAAACTGAAAAATTTATATTCTTGTCTAACAGCTTCATTATAAGCTTTTAGTATATATTCTCTTCCAGCTAATGCTGATACTAACATTAGTAAAGTTGATTCTGGTAAGTGAAAATTCGTTATTAATCCATCTAAACATTTAAATCTATATCCTGGATATATAAAAATATTAGTATCTCCTTCTGTTGCTTTTACAAGTCCTGTTTTCTCATCAGCTATTGTTTCTAGTACTCTACAAGATGTAGTTCCTACTGCAATTACTTTTTTTCCATTTTTCTTTGTTTTGTTTATTTTATCTACATCTTCTTGTTTTATATAGAAATGTTCTGAATGCATATCATGTTCTTCTATATTTTCTTCTTTTACAGGTCTAAATGTTCCAATTCCCACATGAAGTGTTACATTTGCTATTTTTACACCTTTTTCTTCTATTTTCTTTAATAGTTCATCTGTAAAATGTAACCCTGCTGTTGGTGCAGCTGCTGATCCTTCATATTTTGCATATACTGTTTGATATCTATCATTTTCTTTTAATGATTCATGAATATATGGTGGAAGTGGCATTAATCCAATTTTGTCTAAAATTTCATTAAATATTCCTTGATATTTAAATTCTACTTTTCTTGTTCCTCCTGGCATTGTGTCTAATACTTCTGCTTTTAGTATCCCATCTCCAAATATTACTTTAGCACCTATATGTAATTTATTACCAGGTCTTACTATGCATTCCCATATCTCTCCTTCAATCCTATTTAATAATAAAAATTCTACATGTGCTCCTGTTTCTTTTCTTCCATAAAGTCTTGCTGGTAATACTTTAGTATTATTTCTTACCAAACAATCTCCTGGTTTCAAATAATCTATTATATCTTTAAATGTTTTATTTTCTATTGTTTGTTTTTCTCTGTCAAGTACCATTAGTCTAGACTCATCTCTCTTTTCTATTGGTACTTGTGCTATTAATCTTTCTGGTAATTCATAATTAAATTCTGTTAATTTCACTTTTATCGCATTTCCTTTCTATATCTCTTTTTTCACTCTTATAATGTACTATTTTTTTATTATTTTTTCAAGTTTTATGTAAAAAACTAATACTTAGTTTCTTTTTCAGAACTAAATATTATTTATATTTTTTAGGTGTACTTTTATTTTTTAATTACATTTAAGAAATTTTTTCATTTTTTCTGCATTGGGGTCTCCTAATTTTTTTGATAACGAAATATCATATCTTATAAATATATCCATGATTTCTTGATGGTCTCTTTCTCTATCAATTCCATTTTTTATCCATAGCTGCTTATTTTCTTCCCATTTTTTATTATTCTCTTCCCATAACTTTTTATTTTCTTTCCAACGTCTGTTGTTTTCTTTCCAGCATTTGTCATTTTCGTTCCAACGTCTCAAATTTTCTAGCCAGTGTTCATTTTCTATTTCTCTACTTTTCTTAATTTCTGCTCTCAACTCACTAAGTTCTGCTGCCATTTGTAATTGAAATGCATTTAATGTTTGTCCTATTTTTAATATTTGTCCTAATATTTCATTATTATCTACCATATATTTTCCTCCTTGATTTTTTGATTTAACTTAAAAAGATTTAATTTTTTTGTGTTTATGAATTAAATTCTTCATTGAAATAAATAAAATACTTTGTACACCTTATAAATATGTGCAGAAAAAAAATAGAAGCACATAATATGCTTCTATTATACAACCGTCAATAGTTAATGTCAAGAACTTTTCATTGACAAATTTCGACATCAAGTAATAATCGTTCTCCATTTATACTTACTTCTGTATAAGTATCTCTTTGTGTATTAAATACTACATTCTCTGTTAAAGTTTCTTTCTTGATTTCAGATTCGAATTTCTTTACAAGTTCTTCTAACATTTGATTTTCTGATACATATAAGTTTATTTTATCTAATACTTCAAATCCTTTATCTTTTCTCATATTTTGAACTTTTGATAAAATCTCTCTTACATATCCTTCTTCTTTTAATTCTGGAGTTATTGTTGTATCTAAGACTACACCTATTTCTCCTTCACCGGCAAATGCGAATCCTTCTTTTCCTTGCATTGTAACAAGTAAATTTTCAGAAGTTAATTCTATTTGCGTTCCATCAATATCTATATATTCTGCTCCACCATTTTTTACTTTGTTAGCTAAATCCATTTGATTTAATTTTGAAATTTCTTCTCTTATTTTTGGTATTAATTTTCCATATTTTT
>MNRR01000032.1:0-1000 GCA_001916055.1 Clostridium sp. 28_12 | reverse complement strand
TTCATATTTGCACCTAAATCTACTTCTTTAACATTCAATTCTTCTTTAACAATGTTTCCATAGTATTCTGGTAATGTATCTACAGATACTAACATTTTTGAAAGTGGCTGTCTGTTTTTGATATTTGCTGAATTTCTTGCACTTCTTCCTAATTTTACTAATGAATAAGCTAAGTCCATCTCATTTTCAAGTTTTTTATCTATAGTTTTTTCATCAACTTCTGGCCATAAGCATAAATGAACACTTTCTGGTGCTTTTTCATCTAATCCTACAACAAGGTTCTGATAAATTTCATCTGTCATAAATGGTACAAATGGTGCTGATATTTTTATTAAGTTTACTAATACTTTATATAATGTTGTATATGCTCCTATCTTATCATTTGTTAATTCTTCTCCCCAGAATCTCTCTCTGTTTGTACGAACATACCAGTTTGAAAGTTCATCTGTAAAGTCTTCTATTTGTAAAGCTGCACTTGTAATATCATATTTATCTAATTTTTCTGCAACTTCTTTTACCAATGTGTTTAGTTTTGATAGTATCCATTTATCCATTATATTTTCTGATTTGAAATCAGCATATTTATTTGGATTGAATTGGTCTATTTCTGCATATAAAACATAGAATGAATATATATTCCATAATGTACTTAAAAATCCTCTTTGTGTTTCTTGTACATTGCTAATTCCTAATCTTGTTGGAAGCCATGGTGCTGAACATGTATAGAAATGCCATCTTGTAGCATCTGCACCTACTGAATCTAGCAACACCATTGGATCTACACCATTCTTCTTTGATTTAGACATTTTTTGTCCTTTTTCATCTAAAACATGTCCTAATACTATACAATTTTCGTATGATGGTTTGTCAAATAAACATGTTGATACTGCAAGTAATGTATAGAACCATCCTCTTGTTTGGTCAATTGCTTCTGAAATAAATTGTGCTGGGAAATGTTTTTCGAATTCCTCTTTATTTTCAAATGGATAATGTAATTGTG
>MNRR01000031.1 GCA_001916055.1 Clostridium sp. 28_12 | reverse complement strand
TGATATCCTAACCTCATCATCAATTAGTATTCCCGAGTTTATCACAACATTTTCTTTTCCGAATGATAATATCACTAATTGATTTCCATTTGGTTGTGGCTCCTCCACATAAAAAGGTTTTTTACGATTTTCTCCTCTTATTTCCTCTGTGAAATCTAATCTTTCAACAGTATACTTGGGATAATCTTTTAAAAATTCCTTTTTTGTTTTGTTTATTTGATAAATTACTGTATTTACTCCTTTTGGATCTGTTATGCTAAAATGTTTTCCTTGTAACATCTCCATGTATATTTACACCTCATTCCTATGATTTAATCCATAGCTTATCTTATGTTTACGAACTCACATACTTAATTATACCCTGTTTAATGCCATTTGTCAATACTTTTGCTGATATTTCAGTGTTTTACAATATTTTATTATAAGTTCTAAACCCTTCTAGGATTAAATTTTGATATTTCTTTTAATTTTTTAAACATTTCTTTTTCTTCGTTTGTTAACTTTTCTGGAACTACAATTTTTATTTGTGCTATAAGATTTCCTCTATTACCATTTTGCATTTTATACCCTTTTTCTGGTATTGTTATAACTTCTCCTGATTGTATACCACTAGGGATTAATACTGCTGTTTTACTATCATCTATCGAATTAATTTTTGCTTTTGTCCCTAATGCTGCTTCCCATGGTGAAATTGGAATTGTAGTATATAAATCATATCCTTCTAATTTGTATTTTTTTCCATTTTCGATATTTATTTTTATATATAAATCTCCATTTTTTCCACCATTTTTTCCTTGTTTGCCTTGTCCAATTAGCCTTATTCTTTCTCCATTTTGTATACCTTCTGGAACTTTTAATGTTATTGTTCTTGGTTTTCCATCTAAATCATTTAGCAAAATTTTTTTCTCAGCACCATAGAATCCATCCTCTATTGTTATGTTTATTTTTGTTTCTATGTTTTCACCTTTTAGTGGTGGTAATTTGCTTTGAGCAATCTCTTCTTTTATATCACTATTTCCAAAAAACATTCCAAAAAATTCACTTGCTACTTCTCCTGATGTTTTTTGCTTGCTTTTTCTCTTTTTATACCCTATATTATAATTCCATGTTCTGTCATATTTTCTTTTTGTAGTTGGATTTGATAATATTCTATATGCTTCATTTACATCTTTTATTCTTTCTTCTGCTAGTTTATTTCCTACATTTACATCTGGATGATATTTCTTGGCTTGTTTTCTGTATGCTGTTTTTATTTGTTCCTCTGTTACTTTACTACTTTCTAGTTCTAATATTTTGTAATAATCTTTGAATTTCATTTGACGTCCTCCCAAAAATAATTGGTATTCGCATTATATCAATTTTTGAAAAAAAAATCTATACTTTTTGACAAATTTCAAAAAATTTCATTCCATTTGAAGCTTTTACTAAAACAACATCTCCTTTTTTTAATTCTTGGTTTAACTTTTCCACAATTTCTTCATTATTGTTCATAAAATATGTCTTAATATTACTATGCTTTTTTACTTCATCTATTATATATTTTGAGTTTTCACCTGCACAAATTAATATATCTATTTTATTTTTTACAACTTCTTCTCCTACTTTTCTATGCAATTCTTCTGTATATTCTCCTAATTCAAACATATCTCCTAAAACTGCAATTTTTCTTTTTCCTGTGTGTTTTGATAAAAATTCCAGACTTACTTTCATTGACTCAAAACTTGCATTATATGCATCATTTATAATCAATGCTCCATTATCTAGCTTTTTCATATCCATTCTTTTTTGTGTTAATTCAAAACTTGCAATTCCTTGCTTAATTTGTTCATATGATATTCCTAACACTTTTCCAACTGTCATCGCACATAATGCATTATATACAAAATGTGTTCCCCCTACTGGAACATGAATTTTTATTTTTTCTAAATCTGCTATTGCAGTAAAATCACTACTTTCTTCTTCCATCTTTATGTCTTTTGCTTCTATCTCGCTTTCATTTTCTAAGCCAAATGCATGTATCTCAAATTTTCCTTTATTTTCCTGATACCAACCATGTAATAAATCATTATCATTATTAATAATGATTTTAGGAATTTTCATTCCTTCTAATATTTCTAATTTAGCTTTTAATATGTTTTCCCTTGAACCTAAATTTCCTATATGTGAAGTTCCAATATTTGTTATTACTGCTAATGTTGGTTTTGCAATATTAGTTAAAAGACTTATTTCTCCAAAGTGGTTCATTCCCATTTCAACAACTAAAGCTTCGTGTTCTTTTAATTTTAGTATTGTTAATGGTAATCCAATATTATTATTATTATTTCCTTCTGTTTTTAAAGTCTTATATTTCATATTTACTACATTTGCAATTATATCTTTTGTACTTGTTTTTCCCACACTGCCTGTTATTGCTATAACTGGTATATTATATAAACACCTTTTATATTTAGCAATTTCATATAATGCTTTTAAAGTATTTTCTACTTTTATAATTGTTTTATTTGAATATTTTTCCATTTCTTTTTTACTTATTTCTATATTTTCGATAATTACTGCTTCTGCACCATTATCTAATGCTTGTTTCCAAAACTTACTTCCATCAAATTTTTCCCCTTTTATTCCTATGTAAATATCTCCTTCTTTTATTGTTCTTGTATCTTTAGAAAACTCATTACATTCAAGCTCTTCTTTACCAACAACTAATTCTCCATTTGTAACTCTCAATATATCTTTTATTTTCATTTTCATCTCATTCCTTCCTTCTAATTTTTCTTATTATATTACTTATCAGACTCTTTTGCAACAAAATAACCGGTACTAAACTCAAAAATTCAAGTTTAATACCAGTTTGTTGCTTATCTAAAAACTATTGATTTTCAACAGCTCTATTTGCAATTTCTATAGCTTTTGAAACTATACTTCCACATGTTTTAGATGATACATTTTCCCAACTTCCGCCATCTTGTTTTACTTGATCATATACACCTAATTCTTTTGCGATTTCTGTTCGTAAGTTTTCAGATATTAATTTGTTACTTCTAGACATTGTGAAGTCTCCTTTCAAATTTATCTGTATTACGGACCGTTTTTTGAAAAAGTTATTTGACTTTTTCACTATTATTGTATGCGTTTTTTCTTTTTTTATTTTTGAAATTTTTGTTAATTATTCTGTAAACGTACCATTTTCTGTATTAGTAACAATTAAAATATCTTCTTCTTCTCCAGTTTCTGCATTGATATAAGCAATAAAATCCATATCATCAATTTTGCCTTTAAACTCATAGCAAAATTTTTCAGTTTTCCATTCCGTAGGGATTATAGCTAATTTTTCACTAGTAATTTGAGCCTTATTAGTCAATTTTGTTCTAGCATCTTCAATAGAAATTTTTGTTGTAGGAATATTTCTTTCATAATGACAATTCAAATATCCTGTTGTTTCTAAACCTATAATCTCACCATCATCAAGCGCTATTTTTACTTTTATTAAATCAGGATATACTATTACATTATTTTGATTATATGCATAATTAACGGTTATAAAACCATTTTCTTTTAAATAATAAGTTTCTTGCATATTTCCAAATCCTTTATTAGCAAGATATTCCTTTCCTTTTTGAACAGCTTCTTCTTCAGGAATATTCTCCTCTGAAACCTCCCTGTTATAATTTAAGAATACAACATGTCCTCCTTTTTTAGATACTGATAATCCTATAGTTTTATCACTATTTGTAATAATTTCGAATCTATAAACCGGAATATTACCATTTTCAACATAGCCATTATTTTTTGTATTTTTAATTATATCCTTTCCTATAAATTCTTCTGCTATTTTTTTAGCCGCTTCTTCATCAATATCATCTCCTGTTAATCCCTTTTTTTCAGCACTTGTTATATGTTCTGAAAAAGCACCATCATAAATTAATCCAGTAAATTCATGAAAATTCTCTTCTATCAGCTCCCTCTTGATTTTTCATTAAATCTGACCATTTTATAGTTCCATTATTTAGTTCATCAGCCATTTCGTTTAATGTGTTTGACAAATCATTGCAGTAATTATATAATTCTTTAATTTTTTCTATATCTTCGTCAGTCAATTCATTTCCCTCAATATTTTTTCTTGATAAAAAATAACTATATTCACTAACTTGATTTAAGAATTTTTCTGTATTTTCTAGTTCCTGACTTTCTATTGGCAACATTCCCAAATATGACTGAGCCATATTGGCCTCTCTCCACACTTGTGTTAAAATTTCAGCACCATGTTCAGCTGATTTTGATATCATGGCTTTTGCTAAATATGTTTTTACATTTTGCACATATTCAACAACTTGATAAAAAGCCATATTATAATCATTTTCTTTAGTTGTTGCATATGCCTTTTTCTGATTTAAAAGATTATATCCTAATATTACCGCTGTAATTACTGCTATCACCGTAAAAAAAATCCAAATTTTACTTTTTTTCATTATTGACCTCCCTTTCTTAATATTTTGGTTTTTTTTCCAAAAAATATACAAATTATTTTTACTTTATGATAAAATAAACAAAAAATATCTTGAGGAGATTAATCATGAGAAAAATAATGATTTTTTATGCATCATATGGTGGTGGCCATTTAAGTGCTGCTCGTTCCATAAAAGAAAATATTGAAGCAAATTATAAAGATGTTGAAGTAATGCTTGTTGATTGCATGTATTACGTTAATAAATTTTTTGATAAAGTAACAACAACAGCATATTCTGAAATGGCAAAAAAAATTCCTCAAACCTGGGGGAAAGTATATTGGCATGCGCAAAGTGGCCCAATTGCTCAAATAAGTACAACTTCAAATAAGCTTTTATCAAAAAAACTAAATACCTTATTAAAAAACTTTAACCCAGAATTAATAATTTCAACACACCCTTTTGCATCCACAATGTGTGCATATTTAAAAAAACAAGGAAAATTAAATGCAAAAATTGCAACTGTATTAACAGATTATGCACCACATGACCAATGGATTGTTTTTAATGAATATGTTGATTATTATTTTGTATCACATGAAGGAATGAAAATGCAATTACACGAAAAGGGAATTCCTAAAGAAAAGATTTATGCAACAGGTATTCCTTTATCAAATAAATTTTTATTAAAATATGATAAATCACAAATTTTACAAAGTTTTGGTTTATCTCCAAATAAAAAAACAGTTTTATTTTTTGGTGGAGGAGAATTTGGTTTAGGTAAAACTCAAACATTTAATATTTTTAAATCATTTGTGGAATGTCCTGAAAATATCCAAATTGTAGCTATCTCTGGCAAAAATCAGAAAATGAAAGAAAGTTTTGAAAATTTAGTTACTGACCTCGGAAAACATGACTCCGTAAAAATTTTGGAATTCACTGATAAGGTTCCTCAGTTAATGAGTATTTCCGATTTGGTTGTTACAAAACCAGGAGGGCTTACAACCACAGAAAGTTTAGCTTCTGGCTTACCTATTGTTGTTATTAATCCTATTCCAGGTCAAGAAGAAGAAAATGCTGCTTATTTAGAAAAAAATAAAGTTGCAATCTGGATAAAAAAAGGAGATAATATTAAAAAAATTCTTAACGAATTATTTTATAATCCTGATAAAATGCAAGAAATGAAAATTCGTGCAAGACTTATTTCAAAAAAGAACTCAACTAAAGACATTTGTAAAATATTATTAGGTTAATTTTATAAAAAGTCACCTCACTATATTATACAGAATATAATATAAAGAGGTGGCTTTTATGAATTCTAATAATTGTTCTGGTAATAATTTAATAGCATTAGCAAGTTCTCTTGCTGTAGTTATTGGAAACGAATATGATACAAATGAATTAAGCATTTTAGCTGCTTTTTTCACTGCTCTTGGAGACAATCTTGCACTTATCGCTGCTACCAGATAATTAATTTATATTTCTCTTCTACCTTCAAGTGCTTTTGTTAGCGTAATTTCATCTGTATATTCCAAGTCTCCACCTACTGGTATTCCATGTGCTATTCTTGTAACTTTTATTCCAAGTGGTTTTATTAATTTCGATAAATACATTGCTGTGGCTTCGCCTTCAACCCTAGGATTTGTTGCAAGTATTACTTCTTTAACTTGTCCATCCATAAGACGTGCAAGTAATTCTTTTATTTTTATATCATCAGGGCCAACACCATTCATTGGAGAAATTGAACCATGTAATACATGGTAAACTCCTCTGAATTCATGTGTTTTTTCCATTGCAACAATATCTCTTACATCTTCAACCACACATATTTCTGATTGGTCTCTCTTTGGATTCGAACAGATTGGGCAAGGATCAGTATCTGATATATTATAACATTTACTACAATATTTTAAATTTTTCTTTGCATTTACAATAGAAGAAATAAAGTCATTTGTTTCTTCTTCAGAAGCATTTAAAATATAAAATGCCAATCTCGCTGCTGTTTTATTTCCTATACTTGGTAATTTTTCAAAACTTTGTATTAATTTTTCTATTGATGGTGAATACATTGACATTGTTCTTTCTCCTACATTAAACCTGGTATATTATATTTTCCCATTGAAGCTGTTTGGGCATCATCAACTTGTTTAAATGCTTGGTTTAAGCAAGTAACAATTAAGTCTTGTAGCATTTCTACATCATCTGGGTCTACGATTTCTTTTTGTAAACTTAAGCTTAATATTTGTTTTTGTCCATTTACTTTTGCTGTTATAGCTCCTCCTCCAGCAGACGCTTCAAATTCTTTTTCTGCAAGTTCAGATTGTGTTTTTTCCAAATCTGCTTGCATTTTTTTTGCTTCTTTCATTAAATTATTGATGTTCATTCCACCAAATCCTCCCATTCCTGGGAATCCTCCTCTTTTTGACATTTTAATTTCCTCCTTAATTTTATTATTATTCTATAATATCAAATGGTATATCAAATTTATTTGCAAAGTTTGACAACTCACTTTCTTCTGACTCTTCACCAGAATCTTGTGGTTTTGTATCTATATATTTTATCTGCATTGTTTTGCCACATGCAATTGAAACTTGGTTTGATATTTCTATTTTATTTTCTGGTTTTTCTAAAACTGTTTTTCCAAATGGTGTTATTCCTTTAGGGAATTCAATTCCAACAGTCATATCATCAATTTCAACCGCATTTGTATTTAATAAATTAGTATATAACATTATTCTTCCACTTTGTTTAAAATTATTTACAACTTGTTGCCAATATTGTGCAGGCTTTTTATCTTTACCAATTCCTGCTATTGCACTTGTATTAGTACTTGCATTTGTTATTTTTTTTTGTGTTGCTTGAGTTTGTGGTCTAGCAACTCCGCCACCAGCTCTTAAATAATTTTCTATTTTTTCTAGTCTTGCATAAATTTCTTGAGTATTTATATTACTGTTTCCATCAGATATTTGAGTATTTGAATTATTTTCACTTGAAGCTAATTCTTTATCACATAATCTGATTATTCCTGCCTCAAAAACAATCAATCTTTGTGTTGAACTTTTCATATCATTTTCTAATTTTGATAATTCATTAATCAAACTAATAGCTCTTTCTTTTGAAACTTCATCTGCCAATTTTTTCAAATTTTCAAAATCTGTTTCATTGTAAATTGTTAGCTTTTGGCCTGTTTTTACCATTAAAATATCTTTAATATATTTAATAACTTCACATAATAAATTATTTAAATCTTTACCTTCATCTAAGACTTTTGTTATTGATTCCATAGCTTCATCTATATTATATTTTATTATTGCTTCTGTTATGCTATGTATATGAGTAATTTTAGGAATTCCAACTAATTCTTTTATTTTATCTTCATCTATATTGTTTTCCCCATCTTGCACACATCTTTCTAGAATTGATAATGCATCTCTCATTGCTCCTTCTGCCAATGAAGCAATTATATTTAATGCTTGTTTTGTTATTTCAATATTACTTTCTTTACATACTATCTCTAATCTTTTAATAATATCTTCATTTGAAATTCTTTTAAAATCAAATCTTTGGCATCTTGAAAGTATTGTTGCTGGCAATTTTTGTGGTTCTGTTGTAGCTAAAATGAATTTTACATGTTCTGGTGGTTCTTCAAGTGTTTTTAATAATGCATTAAAAGCTCCTTGTGATAACATATGAACTTCGTCTATTATATATACTCTATATTTGGCTTTTGTTGGTAAAAAATTCACTTCTTCTCTTATAGAACGTATATCTTCTACACTATTATTTGACGCTGCATCCATTTCAACTATATCTGTTAATGAACCATTTAATGCAGCTTTACAAATTTCACATTCATTACATGGCTCTCCATCCTTCGGATTCAAGCAGTTTATTGCACGTGCTAAAACTTTTGCAGAAGTCGTTTTTCCTGTTCCTCTACCTCCATTAAATAAATATGCATGTCCTACTCTATTAGCCATTATTTGATTTCTTAATGTTCTTGTTATATGTTCTTGTCCAACCATTTCTTCAAATGTTTGTGGTCTAAATTTTCTATAAAGAGCTGTGTACCCCATTATCTCACATCCTTTATATATCCTATATTTTAAAAAATGGTGTGAATATCAATCTCTCTATGGAAAACAACTCCACATAAAAGTATCTACTTATTGCTGCTTCCTTCCGGACCTGACAAGGTTCATAGGCTTTTATTGAATTTGCTTTCCATACAGAGATCAATTTTCATACCATTATGTATTATATAATGTAATAATGAATTTTGCAAGTATTTTTGCTAATTTTCTATTCTTTTGAAAATTATATCATTTAAATTCGTTTTATCTATCCCAACTGTTCCTTTTTCTATTATTTCATCTGTTGGTATATCAAAACTAATTGGTGCTTGATATTTTTTTCCACTAGTTAAATTTATAATCATATTAAAACTTAAAGTTGTTTTTAAATCTTCTTCTGTAATATTAGTTAATTTTAATAGTTTTGCATGGTCAATTTCTTCTGCATCTTGAGAAACATATTGCGAAATATTATTTATTGCATATCTAAAAGCCATAATTCCACCTTGATTTGATATTTTTTGTTCTTTTATATTTGACTCCATCTCACCTTTATATGTAATCCCTAACATTTCACTATCAGCTTGATTTATAAACATTCTTTTTTCATCTGTTACCGGTTTATAGAATTTTATTTTTCCTATATCTTTTTCTTTAATTGCTTTTATATCTTTTAATTCTACTGAATCTATTATTTCTGTTTTTCCATATGCTGAATTTTTTTCAAGGTATATGTATATATCATTATTTTCATTAACATTAAAATTCCACTTTTCCTCTGTCCCTTGGTTTTCTACTCCTTCTACACTTTCAATTATAGAAATTTTGCTAATTTTGAATGGCATATTCGATTCCCCTTCAACTTGATATCTTAAAATTAGCATACCACCAACAGATAATATTGCAATAATTATTATAGTTATAATTACACTGTGAAAGATTTTCTGTTTTACATTTCTATACATTTTTTCCTCCTCGTTTTAATTCTCTCAATTCTTTAAAAAATTTTTTGAGAATTTCTTGGCATTCTGTTTCCATCACACCATTTTCTACTTCTACTTTATGATTAAATGTATAATCATTAAATAAATTTAACACAGAGCCTGCGGCTCCTGTCTTTTCATCCATTGCTCCTATATATACTTTTTTTATTCTTGAATTTATCATCGCTCCTGCACACATTGAACATGGTTCCAATGTTACATACATTTCACAATCTATTAGTCTCCATGATTCTAATTTTTTACTTGCTTTTTGTATCGCTAATATCTCTGCATGTTTTGTAGTGTCTGTTTTTGTTTCTTTTTGATTATGTGCTCTTGCTATTATTTTTCCGTCTTTTACTATTACAGCTCCTACTGGAACTTCTAATTTTTTGTATGCTTTTTCTGCTTCTTTTAATGCTTGTTTCATATAATATTCTTTTTGTTCCATTTTATTCTTTCCTTTTCTTGTATGCGACTTTCAAAATATCATTATATTTGGATTTTATTATTTTTTTATAAAAGCTTTTTCTTATATCGCTTATACATGGAATTTTATCAATAATATTATTTATTTTTTCTATTTCTATTTTAGGATATATTCTATTTAAAGCTTCAATACAATCCTTATTTTCCATTTTAGTAATAAAATCATAGTATTTTATTTTTGAGCCATTATATTTTATTGCTGATGAAGTATTTTTTATACAATCTCTTAATAATCCTTCTTTATTCAATATTTCTTCCATTTTTTCATCTGTAAGTGTAGAAAATAAACATGAACCACAATCATATATTGGTGCTAACGTCAATTCTTCTGTTTTTACATTCTTTATAAATCCAAAGTTCCCGTTATGTCTATCTGTATTTCCAATCAAGCAATCAATAATAAACATATCCCAAAAAAATTTTTTGAATTCTTCTTTGTCTATATTATACGTATTTAATTCTATTATATGTTTTATATCAGCTAAATCCTTTTTTTCTCCTTCTGAATCTATACTTGCATTTTCTAATTTTTCGAATTCTATTAATTTTGTATTTTCTGTCGTAAAGTCTTCACATGCACATACATAAAATCTTCTTTTATCTTGGTCATAATACCCAAGTTCTACATTTTGAGTTTTGACTCCTAACAAATTAAATATTTTTGAACCAATATATTCAGAATAGACATTATTTATATATGAAATATTTAATTTAGGAGACCTATTCGAATCTGGAAATTTTACAAGGTATTTTTTTCCATTTAAAATCATCGTTTTTTTCTTTTCGCTTCCATTATATTCTGGTGGTATTTCTTTTGCATTGTTAAAATTTATTAAATCCGTTTTTTCCATATATGCATTTTGCCCCCTTTTTTATTTTTAAATATTTTCATCAAGCCATTGTCTTATTTCTTCAATTGTATCCGCTTCCACAATTAAATCATCATCTTTTTTCTCAGCACCGATTCTCTCCCATTCTCCTCTATTATATCTATGTATATTATATCCTTTATATATTTCTAATAATTCATCATACCTTCTTCTCATTGGTCCTTTATATCTTAGGTCTTGTTCTAAAAATTCTTTTGGATTGTAAAACATATATTCTCCTTAACATTATATTATTTTGGTGTTCCCAGAGGGACTCGGCGAGCCGCGTCGGGAAAATAGTCTACTAGACTATTTTCTATTCCTCCTTTTCGAGTCCCAATAGAAATATTTATATTTTGGTGTTCCCAGAGGGACTCGAACCCCCATCGGTCGCTTAGGAGGCGACTGCTCTATCCTGCTGAGCTATGAGAACATAAAAATCATATAACTATTATAATACACTGTCCCAAAAAAATCAATGACTAGTTAAAATCTCTTATCAATATATTTCAAAAAAATTTCATATATGTTATAATATGCTATATATTTTAAAGAAAGGATTAATCATATGCAACAAATATTAAGTAAAATGCGTCAAGCAATAGAAGAATATCAAATGATAGAAGAAGGAGACAAAATAGCTGTATGTTTATCTGGTGGAAAAGATTCCATAACATTATTAAATGCTCTTAAAGCTCTACAACGCTTTTATCCAAAACATTTCGATTTGATTGCAATTTCAGTAAACCCTGGATTTGAAAATTTTGACAGTGAATTATTACAAAAAAATTGTGATGAAATTGAGGTTCCATTATTTATCGAAAATAGTTCAATAAAAGAAATAGTTTTCGATGTAAGAAAAGAAAAAAATCCATGCTCATTATGTGCTAATTTACGTAGAGGCATAATAAACAGTGTAGCAATACGAGAAGGCTGTAATAAAATTGCACTTGGACATAATATGGATGACGTTTTAGAAACATTTTTATTAAATTTATTATATACTGGTAGTTTATCAACATTTGCTCCAAAAAGTTTTATGGATAGAACAAAAATAACTTTAATACGTCCTCTAATTTTTTTAAGTGAAAAAGACACACGTCATTTTGTAAAAAAATATAATAAATCTGTAATGCCAAAAGTTTGCCCAATGGATGAGCATACTAAAAGAGAAACTATGAAAGAACAAATATTTTTATGGCAAAAGGATATTCCTATGGTTAGAGCAAATTTATTTGGTGCAATTTCAAGAAATTTAGATGGTTGGAAAAAATGACTCCATATTAATATGGAGCCATTTTTTATTTTCTAATTTTCTTTAACTAATTTAACCATTGCTTCTTTTAAAAGCTCTAATTCTTCTGTTGCATTTTCTGCCGAAGTACCTTTAACACCAAAATAAAGTTTAATTTTAGGTTCAGTACCTGATGGACGAACACAACACCATGAATTATTTTCCAATTGATAATATAAAACATTTGATTTTGGTAAGCTTGTCTTACTCTCTTCTCCTGTTATCATATTTTTAACATAGTCTCTATCAACATCTTTAAAACATAACACTTTATATTTACCAATTTGTTCTATATTTTTATTTCTCATTGCACTCATCATTTCTTTAATTTTCTCAGCACCTTCAGCACCTTCTAAAACTATTGAAACTTGATCTTCTTTATAATATCCATATTTTTTATAAATATTATTCATTTGATCCCATAATGTGATTCCTTGTGCTCTATAATAAGCTGCTGCTTCACACAAAGACATAACAGCTGCAATTCCATCTTTATCTCTTGCATAATCACCTATTAAGCAACCATAACTTTCTTCAAAACCAAATACATATGTTTTATCATGATTTTCCTCTGCTTTTTTCATTACTGCACCAATATTTTTGAATCCTGTTAAAACCTCTATGCATTCTAATCCGTAATTTGCAGCAATAGCTTTAGCTAAATCTGATGAAACAATTGTTGTAATAAACATACCATTTTCAGGTAAAATATTTTTTTCTTTCATTTGTGAAATTCTATATTCTGCAATTAATAAAGCTGACATATTTCCTGTGTATGGCATATACTCACCAGTTTTTGCATCTTTAGCAAAAATACCTAATCTATCTGCATCTGGATCTGTTGCTAGAACAACATCAGCATCAACTTTTTCTGCTAATTCTAAAGCTAATTTAAATGCTTTCTTGTCTTCTGGATTTGGATAATCAACTGTTGGGAAATTTCCATCTGGCTTAGCTTGTTCTGGAACAACATAAACATTTTCAAATCCTAATTCTTTTAATAATCTTTCTGCAATTGTATTTCCTGTTCCATGTAATGGTGTATACACAATTTTTAATTCTTTACCTTGTTCTTTAATAATATCTGGATTTAATATTTTTCCTTTTAATGTCTCAATATATTTATCATCCATATCTTTTCCTATAATATTAAATAATCCAGATTTTATAGCCTCTTCTTTTTCCATTGTTTTTATTTCTTTAAAATCAGAAATTGCTCTAACTTTATTAATGATGTCTTTGTCTCTTGGTGCAACAATTTGAGAACCATCATCCCAGTAAACCTTATATCCGTTATACTTTGGAGGATTGTGGCTAGCCGTAATCATTATACCTGCTGTTGCTCCTAATTGTCTAATTGCAAATGATAGTTCTGGAACAGGTCTTAAACTTTCAAATAAGTATGTTTTTATCCCATTTGCATTTAAAATTAATGCTGTTTGTAAACTAAACTCATCTGATTTTCTTCTTGAATCATAACTAATTGCAACACCCTTATCTTGAGTCCCTTGTTCAATTATATAATTTGCTAACCCTTGTGTAGCTTTTCCAACAGTATATTTGTTCATTCTGTTAGTTCCCATTCCGATAACACCACGAAGTCCTGCAGTTCCAAATTCTAATTCTTTATAGAATCTATCTTTAATCTCTTCTTCATTATCTTTTATTGATAATAATTCTTCTCTTGTTTCCTCGTCAAAACTTTGATCTTCACACCATTTTTTATATTCTTCTTTATAGTTCATTTATATCATCCTTTCAAAAAATATTATACAGTAAGTTTTCCTACTAGGCAATTTTACATGCAAAACTAAAATGGCTACTGACGTTTTCACACCAGTAGCCTAACATTTATAATTGGTAAAATTTTCTATATAGCTCTCTTGCTGTTTCTGGACTATCTACACCTGATGCATTTTTTACAGGTGCAAATTCTTCTTCTCTCTTAACTCTCAAAATAGCCATATCATCTAATTCTCCAAACGCATCAAATAAGAATGCCTCAAATTTATAAGCATTTGGACCATCTGGTACAACTTTATTTCCATTTTTATCTATATATGTTGCTTTTTTAAATGCTGAATGATATGGTAGTGGTTTTGTTCCCATTCTTTCTACAGCATCTATATTAAATAGATTACATAGAATATGTGATTCACCATATATCAGTTCTCCTCTTTCATCTTTCGCTTCTGCCATTTCTTTTGGTATTTCTGTATATTCTACAACTGATGGTCTTCCGTTTTTCTTGCAAAAGACTCCAACTTTTTCTCCTGGATTTGACTTAACAACTGATTTTCCAGCTGCTGTTACATGTTTTTGAATTGCAATTCCCATAAGTACAGGGTCAACCATTTTTACTAAACAGTTATCAACTCCACCTATAAAAATCCATTCTACACCTAATTCTCTCATTTTTTTAGTCATTCCATTTTTTACAAGTGCTTCATATATTCCACCATGTCCATCTGCTGCTTCTTTAATTAATCCATTTTCTCCTATTAATATTTTTCCTTCTGTATCTACCATTGGTAGTTCTCCTTGTTTAAAGAAAAATATATTTTTATCTTTTTCATATCCGAAAAATCTATGCTTTGCAAAAAATTCTATAGTTTGTTCATTGTTTTCTTCACTTGTCATTATAAACCACGGAATTGTAACATCATATTTTTTTCCTTGTGTTTTTAATGAGTCACTTAGTAATTCGAAAAGTGATTTATGTGAATCTAAACCTATGTCAAATGTTCCTTTAGGTCCATTATGTCCAAGTCTTGTTCCTTGTCCACCAGCCATTGTTACTGCAGCTAACTTTCCTGCTCTTATTGCTTTTTCACCAGTTTCTTGAAAACTTTTATAATATCCGTTTAATTTATCTTTATCAAGATATTCTATTGGTGAAATTTTGCTTTCTTGAACATCAACTTCTTTTTTAGTATTGCTATACAAACTATTTATTAATTCGAAATCGATATGTTCTATTTGGTCTAATAATTGCTTTTGTTTTGTACCATCTAATTTTTCATATTCATCTAATAAGTGTTCTTGTGAATACTTCTTTAGAGTCTTCTTTATAGTTTCTATATTTTCATCCATATGTATACTTCCTTTCTTGCTTCATTTATATACTATACTATTTTATATATTTTTTCAATACCTTATACCAAAAGTTTTTTAATTTTTTATTTTTGAATTCCATTAGTATTTAAATTTCCATTATAGTTACTAGCAAGTTGAGTAATATTATTACATATATCTTCAAATTTATAGCAATCTATAATTGTTAAATTCTCAACATTTTTTTGCATTATTTTCCTATTAGTATCTTCTATATATTCCTTGTTTCCTATTATTATAATATTATCATTATTTTTTATATTTTTTTCGTTACCTTTGCTCCAACCTAATTTTAATATTTTTTCTTTATTTTCTTCTTTTAAATTTAACTTTGATAATAATGTTTTCAAAGTATCGTTCATATCATATTCTGTTTCTATTATTATGTTTTCTTTTTTTTCAATTTTCCCGTTTATAAACGGTATTAAAATCATTTCTAGATGAAATTCACTCACATAAGAGCTATACATCTTTTCTATATTTTTGTCTTTAACAACCATTTTTCTTCATCCCTTTCGATTGTTATATGGTAAATTTTACCATTTGTTTTTTTTATTGTCAAGCATTTTTATTGTAAATGTATATTTTATTTTTTTTGGTTAATAATTATTTTAAAGATATATTTTAACAAAATTGTTTTTAGGAGGATTCATATGAAAAATAAGTTAAAAAATTTTATTATATTAGCCATTTTATTGTTTTTATATACTTTCATCTGTGCACAAAATTACGTTTCTGCAGTATCTAATAATTTATCTCAGGCGGTTTTTAGATTACATGTGCTTGCTAATAGCAATAGTGAAGAAGATCAAAATTTAAAATACAAAGTAAGAGATGGACTTATCAAATACATGAACAATATTTGTTCAAACTGTTCTACCAAAGCTGAAGCAATTTCAATAGCGAACGAACATAAAAATGATTTTCAAGAAATTGCACAAAACATTGTAAAAGGAAATGGTTATGATTACCCTGTAAAAATAAATATTGGTAATTTTTATTTTCCAACAAAAAACTATGGTGATATTTCCTTGCCAGCAGGTCCTTATGATGCATTAAAAGTTGAAATTGGAGAAGCAAAAGGTCAAAACTGGTGGTGTGTAATGTTCCCATCATTATGTTTTATTGATATTTCTTCTGGAATAGTTAATGATGACGCAAAAGAAAATCTTGAAGAAAACTTGGATACCGAATCATATAATTTAATTTCAGACACTTCTACTGAAACCACATTTAAATTCAAACTTGTCGAGTTTTTCGCTGACAAAAAATTATTTACTGCTAATAAATAAAAAACTGTTGTAATATTATTAATTTTGTGATATATTTCTTGTGATAATAATTTTAAGGAGGAATACTTTTGGAAAAACTAGTAATAACTGGAGGAACACCTTTAAAAGGAGAAGTAACAATTAGTGGTGCAAAAAATGCTGCCGTAGCTATTTTACCTGCAACACTTTTAATAGATGGAGTATGCACAATCGAAAATCTTCCTAACATAAGTGATGTAAAAAAATGTTGCGAAATATTAGAAGGACTTGGTGCAAAAATAACATGGAATAAGTCAAACGAAATAACAATTGATACAAGAAATATAACAAAAACAGAAGCTTCCGAAGAATTAACAAGTAAATTTAGAGCATCTTATTATATTATAGGAAGTATGCTTGGACGTACAGGAAAAATATCTGTTGGAATGCCTGGTGGATGTAAATTAGGAGCTCGTCCTATTGATCAACATATAAAGGGCTTTGAAGCCTTAGGTGCTAAAGTAGAAGTTGCACAAGGGAAAATATTTGCCTCTACTTCAGAACTTGTTGGAAATTCTATATATATGGACGTAATATCTGTTGGAGCTACTATTAATGTAATGCTTGCTGCTGTTTTAGCAAAAGGGACAACCATAATTGATAATGCTGCTAAAGAACCTCATATAGTAGATGTAGCTAACTTCTTAAACACAATGGGTGCAGATATTCGTGGGGCAGGAACTGATGTAATAAAAATAAATGGTGTAGAAAAACTTAATGGAAATGGAACTTATTCAATTGTTCCAGACCAAATTGAAGCCGGAACTTTCATGCTTGCTGCTGTTGCATCAAAAGGTGATATCTTAATAAAAAATTGTATAACCAAACATTTAGAAGCAATAACAGCAAAAATCTTAGAAGTCGGCGGACATGTTGAAGATTTTGGTGATGAAATCAGAGTCTGGTGTGATAAAAGACCTTCAAAAGCAATCATTAAAACTCAACCATATCCTGGATTTCCTACAGATTTGCAGCCACAAATGGGAGTTGTACTTTCAATTGCAGATGGTACCAGCAGAATAATAGAAAATATTTGGGAATCTAGATTCCAATATACTGAAGAACTAAATAAAATGGGTGCTAATATAACAGCTCAAGGGAAAACCGCCTTTTTTGAAGGTGTAGAAAAGCTTTCTGGTGCTCCTGTATATTCTTCTGACTTGCGTGCTGGTGCGGCATTAATTGTTGCAGGTATTATAGCAGAAGGAAAAACCGAAATTTATAATCTAGAACACATAGACAGAGGCTATGAGAATATTGAAGAAAAATTCAGAAACCTAGGTGCTAAAATCGAAAGAATTAAAGAATAACAATAGAAAGAAGAATACATATGCTAAATTTTTGTAGTTTATATAGTGGAAGTAGTGGAAATAGTTTATTTGTAGAAACTGAAAATACAAAAATCTTAATTGATGCTGGAATGAGTTGTAAAAAAATAGAAGAGGGATTACAATCAATAGAAGTAGATCCCTCTTCTATTGATGCCATTTTAGTTACTCATGAACATGCAGACCATATAAAAGGTCTTGGAACTTTATCAAAAAAATTTGATATTCCTGTTTTTTCAACTCAAAAAACTTTTGATGCAATGCCTATTCAAACAGAAAAAATATCAGAAAAAAATATTAAATTTTTTAATCCTTCTGAAAATTTCTGCATAAATGATTTAGAAATACTTCCTTTTAATATACCTCATGATGCAGCAAACCCTTGCGGATTTAATATTATTAAAGATAATTCTCATCAATTAAGTATTGCAACAGATGTGGGACATATGACAAAATCTATTGTTGATAATCTAGAAGGTAGTGAATTTATTTTGCTAGAATCTAATTATGATACAGAAGTTTTAAGGTGCTGTGCATATCCATACAGTTTAAAATCACGTATTGCTAGTGATACTGGTCATTTATCTAATATAATGGCAGGAAAAACAATTTCTTATTTATTAAAGAATGGCAAGCTTTCTACTGCAATGCTTGGACATTTAAGTAAAGAAAGTAATTTTCCTGAGCTTGCATATCAAACCGTTGTAGATGAAATAATCTCTAATAATTCTGCAATTAACAATATGAATATATCTGTTGCTAGTAGAGATTGTCCTAGCAAATTAATTACTTTATAATATTTGTAAAGGGAATAAATTTAAATTAACAAAAAAGTAATGTTAGGTTTATAGGGGGCCTATCATATAAATATTATTGAAAACATTTAATTTATATTATTATTTTATTATTTTGAATTTCTGGGGGAAATCTTGAATTATTCCCTTTACAAGATTAAAAACTTTATTAAACAAAAAATTTGAATTAAATTATTTTATTTGCGTATTGACATTATGTTACATCATTTTTTTCCTATTGTCAATATAATTTTTCAAAAAAAGCAAAAAATCGTTCGACAAAATTCGACATTTTATGCTTTTTTTATTTAAAACATAAACCTACAAACTAATAAAGAAACCATAATCCCCGTTAAATCAGCAGCCAATGCAGCAAATATAATACCTCTTGTATTTTTTACTTTTACAGAACCAGTATATACGGCAATAGTATATAATGTTGTCTCTGTAGACCCCATTATTACTGAAGCTAAAATTCCAATAAAAGAATCCACCCCATTATTTTTAATAATATCTGTTGCAATAGCCATTGAAGCACTACCCGAAATTGGTCTTAGTAATGCGAGTGGCACAACTTCACCTGGAAAATTTAAAAATGTTAATATTGGTGTAATAATTTTAATAATAAAATCCAAAATTCCAGAGCTTTTTAGCATTCCAATAGAAACAAATAATCCAACTAATGTAGGAAATATTTTTAAACTAATTCCAACTCCTTCCGCTGCTCCTTTCAAAAAAATATCAAAAACATTTTTTCTTTCTTTTAGTGCTTCACTTATAATTATAAAAATTACCATTGGCATTGCAATTATAGAAATATAATTAATTATTTTCATATTTACCCTTCCTATTTTTTTCTAGTTATTTTAATAATAATTTTACAAAAAATAATAGCCATAAATGCAGCACATATAGTCGATATCCAAACAGGAAAAATTATTTTACTAGGATTTTGCGAACCAAGTGAACTTCTTATTGCAATAACTGTAGTTGGAATAATTTGCAGTGAAGCTGTATTAAGTACAATTAACATCATCATATTATCACTTAATGTATCTTTATTATTATTTTCTTTTTGTAATTCCTCCATTGCTTTTAACCCTAATGGAGTAGCAGCATTTCCTAATCCTAAAATATTTGCAATAATATTCATTACAATATTATTATATGATTTATTTTTACTATCTAAATTTATAAAAATCCTTTTAATTATCGACCTAAATATTTTCGCTAAATTTTCAATAATATATGTATTAGAAGCAACTTCCATTATTCCACTCCAAAGGCAAGTTGTTCCAATTAATGTTAATGTTAAAGTAACTGCACTTTCCGTAGCATCAAAAATAGCTGAATTTAAATTATTCAAATTTCCGGAAAATATTGAATAAATAATTGATATTATTATAAAAATTGGCCATAATATATTTAGCATTTTTCTCCACCTTTATATTAATATATATTTTACGAATTATAAAATTATACTATTTTTATTTACAATATTTTGAAGTTTTGATTGACCAAATCCAATATATATGTTATTATATAAATGAATTGATTAAAATGTTTAAGGAGGACAAATATGAAATCTACAGGAATTGTAAGAAAAGTTGATGAATTAGGAAGAGTTGTTATACCAATAGAAATTAGAAATAAATTCGATATAGCAGAAAAAGATCCAATAGAAATTTACGTTGATGGTTCTTCAATTATTTTAAAAAAATACGAACCAAATTGTATCTTCTGTGGGAATTCAAAAAATCTAATCTCATATAAGGACAAATTAATTTGTTCAAAATGTGCTGAAAAACTTTCTTCTCTTGAAAACATAAATGAATAAAATAAAAAGATAGAAATTAATTATTTTTTCTATCTTTTTTTATTTAAATAAATTTCATGTAAATTTCATTTTTATTAACATTTCTATCTTTTGCAATTTTTTTGATAATTTCTTTTTTATCAAATCCTTGTTTCTCATAATATTTATAATGTTCTTCTAATGTTAAATTATTTAATTTATTTTCTTCCTCTGTTTTTTCTGTTGCACCTTCAATTATTAAAATCAGTTCTCCTTTAATATTATTAATATTTTCTATTAATTCATCAATATTACTTCTTATAAATTCTTCATGTATTTTTGTTAATTCCCTAGCTAAAACTATTTTTCTATTATTTAATATGTTTTTTAAATCAGTTAATGTATTTTTCATTTTGTGTGGTGCTTCATATATTATAATTGTTTTTTCTGATTTATTAATTTCATCTAATTTTTCTTTTCTTAATTTTTTATTTAATGGCAAAAAACCTAAAAAAGTAAATTCTTTTGTATCTAATCCAGATGCAATTAAAGCATTTACAAATGCACATGCTCCAGGTATAGGTATTACCTCTATTTTTTCTTCTATTGCTTTTTTTATTACTTCTTCTCCAGGGTCACAAATTCCTGGTGTTCCCGCATCAGATACTAATGCAATATTTTCTCCATTATTTAATTTCTCTATTAATCTATCACTTTTAGTTTCTTCATTATGTCTGTGATAACTTATTAATGGTTTAGATATTTCAAAATGATTTAATAATTTTAAAGTTTGTCTTGTATCTTCTGCTGCAATTAAATCAACATTTTTTAAAATATTTAATGCCCTTAATGTTATATCTTCTAAATTTCCAATTGGTGTTGCTACTATATATAATTTTCCTCTCATTTTATTTTCCTTTCACATTTTTATATATTTTATCATATTTTTTTTATTTTTTAAATACTTATTTTCACAATTTAAAATAAATTTTAATATAATATAGTAAAATAAATTTAATAACTTTTACACAACAGAAATTACTAAAAATTTATAATAATTACTATATTTATTTTATAAAAATTAATATATAAAAAAGAAAGTGATTTTATGAATAATTATTTTTATAGCAGAGCTCCCACACCAGTGCATCCTCATCCTGCTCCACCTTGCCTAGAGCCTAAACAAAAACCACCACCAAAAAAGAAATTAAATTTTAAATCATTAAAAAAAGATACATGTAAATCATTAAATGATGTCGAATGTTTTTTAAATAAATTTACAGACTCCTTAAAATATTATAAATTAATAAAGTTATTAAAATAAAATTTATTTTAATAACTTTATTATTTAATTTATTAAATTATTTTTATTATTTATTTTTTATTATTTATTTTTTATTATTTATTTTTTTATTTATTTATTATTTATTTTTTTATTATTTATTTATTATTTATTTTTTTATTATTTATTTATTATTTATTTTTTTATTATTTATTTTTAATTATTATTTTTAATATATGTATCTGCAAATTTTTCATTTGTTTCTCCATTGATTAAAAATTTAATTGAATTTATTTCTTTTAAATTTGTTAATGTATTTACTATGCTATTAATTATTTTTAATTTATTTTTTTCATCTCCAAATTCTAAAAATTGATTTGAAACATTTATTTCTGCACAAGAATTTTTTACTTTTACATCATATACAACAGTCCCATCTGGAATTAATTTTTTTAAATTGCTACTTTGTGGTCCTTTAATTAATAAATTAATTATTTCTTTTTCTGGTTCTTTTATAAGGGTATTTGCATCAATTAATCTAATTTCTGACTCTAATTCACCTGTTTCAGAATTTTCGAAATAAAGTGTTACTTTTGTTTGTCGATTTTGTTCATCTGATATTTCTTGTTGAGGTGTATAATCTTGATATTCATCTTCTTTATTTTTTTCTATACTAATATTTTTATATATAAAAATTATTAACCCTCCAATAATTAATAAAGAAATTATTGCAATTATTATTTTTTTATTCATTTTTCATCCTCCTTGTCTAACTAATATTATTTCGCTAGTAGATATTTTAGAACCAAAAAATAGGTACTATTTATATAGCACCTATCTTATATACCTTATTAAATTTTTAATTAATTATCAATATATTTTACTAAATAACTTATTAATGTTCTTTTTAATATATACAATAATAATTATCAAGGCATTAATAATTATTAACATTAATAAAGTCAATGATATAAAGATATTAATATTCTTTAAAATTTTTGTCAAATATAATAGCATTAATATTATTACAAAAGTCTCTAAATACTGATAAATTCTATTTTTATTATTTTTAAATATTGATGTTTCTGTTGTCCAATTTAAGTTTGGATTTTTTAAGTCTACAATTGACATTAATATACAATTTACTATATTTAAAATCATCGCTAATATTATACCTATTATATAGTATATCATTCGTATATTAGTATTATTATTTACTACTACTGCCAGTCCTATTATCGGTATTATATTTATTAATACTTGTGGTATATTCTTCCATATAAACTGTTTAAATAATGATACCGGAATATACTTCATTATAATTGCATCTTTTCCCTCTCTTGATACTATTGTAATTGACATAGCATTAAATGAAAATAAAATTTGTAATATTCCTAATATTATACACATACATTGAAATATAAAATTATTTTTTCCTAATTTTGTAATTGCGTCTTGTTCAATAAATATTTTTATAATTATTGGCATAAACATATTAATTAATAATAAAGAAATTATTATTATAACAACATATTGAACTATACACTGCAGAAAAAAAGTTGGATTCTTCATAATCTTAAAAAATTCATTCTTTACATATGAATCTTTTATTTTACCTTCTCTGTACTTAATTTTTCTATTTTTTTTCACGATTTTCTTTCTATTTACATATGTTATATTTTTTAATAGATTTTTAAAATACACTAGTTTTCCTAAAAATAAAAATATTGCAAACATCAGTATATTGATTAATATTATTTTAGTTCCTTCTATGAGAACATTCTTAATATTTACTGTCTCTATCATATTTATAATCGGATTAATCACTATAAAATAACTATCAAATTTTTTTAATTTAAAGTTTAATTCATCAGTATTCATTATTACAGCATGAATTTCTTCGTTCTCTGTAATTTGTACATTCATTATATTAGAATTAAATACTAATTTGTATGCATATATTTCCGAATATATTATTATAAAAGTTATGCACATACTTATTAATACTTGAAATACATCTTTATTTTTTATTAATCTTGCCAGTTGGATAGCAAACAACATAATAGTACTAATTATAAGTATAAAAAATATTGGAAATATTATCAATATAAAAAATATAATTACATAATAACTAATTATTTTTGATGCTAATATTCCGTATATTAATAATGGATTTATCAATAACATTCCTTCTAATATATAAATTATACTAAGTATCGTATTAAATTTAGCAATTAATATCTCAATTGGCTTAATTGGCATGTATAAAATATTCTGAAAATCCTTTGAAAAAAAGAATATATTACAACATACTAATATTGTTTGTGTCATAAACACTGTTGCCACTATCGGAAAATATATTTTAAAAAATATTAATGCAATTCCTCTATCCATTAAAAAACTTATTATTTTATAACTAAGAAATGTTATTAAAATCGTTGTTATAATCAAAAGCCATGTAAAGCTCTTTCTAAAGTTTATTTTTTTTGTTTTTTTATCATATATATCTAATTTTTGATAATAGTCCATAATCAAAATTTTTGATAATTGAATTATTTTATTAATCATTTTTTATTATCTCCATAAACAATTCCTCTAAAGATTTATTTTCTTTTAATTCAATTTTCATTTCTTCTAGTGTTCCTACGAATATCAATTTTCCTTTATCTATTATTCCAATCCTATCACATAATCTTTCTGCTACATCTAATATATGTGTTGAGAAAAATACAGTATTATTTTGTTTTGTAATATTTTTCATTATTTGTTTTAATTCATATGTAGATTTAGGATCTAATCCAGTCATTGGTTCATCAATTATCCAATTTCTAGGTTCATGTATTAAAGAGCCTATTATTACTATTTTTTGTCTCATACCATGTGAATAACTTTGAATTTTATCATTTATAACATTACGTAACTCAAATATGTTGATTAGTTCTTCAATTCTTTCTGTTCTATCATTCAAGCTAACTTCATACATATCTGCCATAAAATTTAAATATTCTATTCCTTTTAAATTAAGAAACACATCTGGACTATCCGGAACATATCCGAAAGATTTCTTTGCTTCTATAGCATTATTCTTTATAGAAAAATTATCTATTGAAATTTCCCCATAATCCATGTCTAAAATACCTGTTAACATTTTTATTGTAGTTGATTTTCCGGCTCCATTTGGTCCTAGAAATCCAAATATTTCTCCATTATTAATTTCAAGACTTAATTTGTCTATCACTTTATTTTTTTTATCATATGATTTAGAAACATTTTCTATTTTTATCATTTCATCAGTTCCTCCAATAGCAAATTACAATTTAATATAATTATAAACATTTTCTATTCTTCATCTTCAGCATTGTAATTACTCATATCGACTTCATCTATTCCATCTTTTATGTTTTTATAATTATTTACATATTTCTTAATTCTTTCTCTAGACTGTTCTATTTCTTTATCATCTGCATTTGGATTATTTGATTTTACTATGTTTTTTACTTTAAAATCAAAATCTTTTGATTCTTTTTCAGATATACTTCCACTATCTATTTTCGCATCGAATTTATTAGCAAACTTTGCTATTGTCATTGCTTTTTCATCAGACATTCCTGAATCTTCTGACATTTTAATTATAGAAGCTATATCTGATGTATCAGTAAATCCTGCATTTAAAATCTTTTTATGTTTTTCTAAAAGATTTCTTGTTTCTTCATCTGTTTCACATTTCATTTTTTCTCTTAACTCTCTAATCTTTTTGTCATTTTCCATGAATTCTTTTCTTTCTTTCTCTAATTGTGCTTTTCTATGCCCTTCAACATCATCTCCATGAAATCCTTTATCAAATTCTTTTTGAATTGAATCCACATCTAATTCTTTTGAATGATTTTTAGATCTTGCTGTTGCAGCCATATATCCTCCTGTTGCAGCTGCAGCTGTATATTGCGCAGTTTTTGGCACTCCTCCTCCAGAAGCAATACCTAATGTAAAAGAAGTCAAACCTGCTGCTCCTCCAACAGTTCCCCCTATAATTTTATCTCCTATATTTCTTATTCTGTTTTCTGACCATATATTTTTTAAAGCTCCTCTATATTTTTGTCTTGCATAATCTCTTCCAACAGCTTTTATTCCTGATATAACTTGTCGACTCTTTTTAGTCTTATTATTATTATTTCTTCTTGGATTTATCTGTTTACTTGGATTACTTCTAGTAGGATTAAATCTTAAATTACTCTTTATAGAATTATTATCATTTAGATTAGTACCCTTATCCTCACTTGCATCACTATCTTCACCTATACTTGGTATGTCTGGATTTTTTAGCCTTGACATAATAGCAATTTCATCTGCTGTCAAGTTATCATAATTCATATTATTTTTATTTCCACCCAATATTATATTAGATGGTGAAGCTGGGCTTTGTTCATCATTAACTATATTATGATTTTCTGTGCCTTTAAGAATTTTACGTACATCAAAATCATCATTTTCTTCTTCTGGACTCAACACCATACTTTCTCTTCGTTCTCCTTCATCATCTGTAAGCATTTTTGAATTATCTATTCCCGTCGTATCTCTTAAGATACTATTATTCTCACTCTTTTTTTCTTCATTAAAGATTCTATCGCTAGCACCTCCACCCGGATTTTTATGTGGTGGTTTTCTAAACAAATGATTCATTACATTCATAAACACTGCAGCTCCCGCAGCTCCTCCAAGAGCTCCTGGAGTTTGTGCTTTTTCAAATCCAAAGAATTTACGCAATAAATTTTCTGCCGGCATCATAAATCCTAATACTACTAATGTATATACTATGTTCTTTGTAGCCAAGTCAAATGCCATACTTACCAACATTGTATATAATATTAAATGAAGAGGTTGAATTAATAAATTAAATATATATTCTTTAAACCACATATCAAAAGCTTGGGCTTTTCCATCATTTATTTTATCAATCGGATAAGTCATTGCTACTAATGGTGCTATAACCGTTAAAAAAGCCAAATATATAATTCTTTTTAAATATGTATACACAAAAAATATTGTATACCACACTAAAATGACAAAAGCCAACGCATATCCTATATACAAATAAGAATTGGTTTCCTTAACATTTTCCACTGCTGCCTGAGTTCTTATTAGTCCCATTAAGTTTCCTGAATTCCATATAATATTTCCATCATTATCCTCCATTTGTGCGTCATATAAATTATTCTCTTTTAAAGCTTTTTTTATTTTTCCATCTTTATCTGTAATACCAACTGTGTATACATGTTCTTGTACCATATTACCTACTAACTTTGTAAAACTTTCTACTAAATTCATTGAAAACACCATTATATATTGCATAAGAAAAATCAGGCAAAATGCTACAAGCCAATCCTCAAGCATATTTTTGTATTTGGACTTTTCACTTGCTACACTAGCAAACAATATCTTAATTCCAATAAATATTAGAATAGGAATCATTAATACAATTGCCATATTTCTCAAAATATAATACCATTTTGCTATTGTTGATTTTACTTGTTGAGCTATTGACTTCACTTCGACTTGTTCTGTTTTTACCTTATTTATAGTAAACGTAGAAGTTTGTAAACTTGTTTGTGTTCCCTGGCTAGCAGTCCCTGTTACAGAATATTTCAAATTATACTCTTCATTGTTATTTGACCATGATAGCACTTTTACCTCACCAAGTTCTTTATTCTTTGATATAATATTATTATAATCTACTGAATCATTACATCCAAGCTCTTTAAGCTTTGAATTAATTTCTTTTTTTGTATCTTCTGAAATGATATAATTTAGAAATTTATACGACTGAATTTCCTGATCACTAGTTTTTGTATTTTCAGTAACTGACTCATCTGAAAAGAAATTAACGTTTAGAAGCGCAATTTTCCCTGAAAATATCTCTTCTGGTGTTATTTGATAGTTAGTAAGAACTGCTTCCTCACCAAACCAGTTGCTATCTACTAAGGCCGCAGCAACAAGACCAGTTTTGGCACCAGTTCCTGCTGCTGCAACAGAAGTTGTTATAATCAGCCCTACAACTGCTTTTGAACCTATTACTGATGCCAATGTTGCACCTTCAATCCCTACAGCCGTTGCAGCAGCCGTTGCAACAGCCGTTGCAATTGCTGCTGCCGTAAAAACGGCTAGTATAACAAATGCAGCAGCCAAAATAAAAGCAGCAGCAACAACAAAATACTCCAAAATAGTATTATCCAAATCTATGAAAATCGCCGGATTTCCAGTTCCTAATACCATAGAGTGAATAAAATGCATAATAACATCACCTATATTAACTAAAAAGTCTACAATAGGACCGCATTAATTTTCCACCAAACTCAGAGCCCTTATTACTACTTGCATATGAAATTGTTTTTGGAAATATTGTACCTAAAACAAGTATTATACATAATAAAAATATTAACTTTTGTATTAGGCTTTTCTTTTTCATAATCAATTCTATTAGCCCTATTTTTTACTAACTTGTTTAAATTTGTTTCAACGAACTCGAACTCTTTTTGAGTAGGGGTTATTTGTAAAATTGCAGATTCAGAACCAACTTTAAGTAATCCTTCACCCTTTCCACAAGTTACTAAAAATCCAGCTTCTCCTTCACTTAACTTAAATACTTCTTTTAAATATTGTATTTCAGATTTATCTTGTGCTAAAAATAACTTTGTATCAGAAGATGTAAGTACAGCCTGAGCTTCTGGCTTTTCATAGAAATCTTGGAATCTCTGTGAAACTACTGCAAGTGAAACATTTCTTTTTCTTGCACGTCTAGCCATTGTATTTAAAAAGTCCACGGCCTCAGGGTATGGAAGTAACATCCATGCTTCATCGACTATTACTCTTTTTTTAGTAGCTCTACTTCTATCTTCACTATTTTTCTTAACAAATTTTTCCCATATCCATGTTAAAAGAATTTGTTGAGCAAGAGGTCTGGCAAATTTTTCCTCTAACTGAGATATGTCCAAATTTATAAAAGGTGCCCCTTCAAGTAATTCAAATGTTGATTGCCCATCAAAATAAGCCATTTGTCCATTATATTCTCTTATATATTGCTTCATAACTTTTAACAAATAACTATAATGATATCTATAATCATCATTCATATTTTCTTGTGCTTTCGCTTGTATTCTTTTATACCAAGAACCTATTGTTGGCATTTTTTTCTTATCCCTATATAATTTATCTCCTCTGTTAAAACTTCTAGAAGACTCATATAAACTGTTAGGATTATTTGTTATTCCTAATGCAGCATATTCTTCTGCAACTGACTCTGCAATAATTTGTTTTGTCAATTCATTTACTTCTGAACTTCTTGTACTACCTCTAGCCATTGTTAGCAATGCTTGAGTTACGTCTTCAACTTTATTTTCTACATTAAGAACCATTCTCTCTTTTCCAGTTATTTCATCTTTTGCAGTTTCTGTTTCCAAATCAAATAAATTAATTACAGTCTTCGAAGTTGGACTAAGTACAACATTTATTCCACCTAAAGACTCTGCTACAACTTCATATTCACCTTCGGCATCTAATGCTAAACTTTCTATTCCCATTAATAGCGATGATCTACTTATTAATGTTTTCATTGTTACAGATTTACCAGCACCAGATTTTGCAAATATTACCATATTATAATTTGTAAGTGAGCTATGAAAATTATCAAATAATATAGGTGTTCCTGTTTGTTTGTTAAATCCTAATGGTATTCCGGTTGAATGCCCTACTTCAGATGTTACAAATGGAAATACTGTTGACATTGAACGTCTATCAAATGTATGTATTTTTTTTATTTTGTCATTCATTAATGGTAAATTAGACTTAAATGCATCTTCTTGCATTGCCCATGCAGTTTTAACACCTACTAAAGATTTTGACATTTCTGTTGCTAATAATTTTGTAAGCCTGTCTAAATCACTTAAATTATATGTGAATATTGTTGAAATTACTGAAGCTTCATATAATTTATTAAAACCTGCTGCAATTTCATCTCTTAATTGTTCTGCTTCGAATCTTTTTTGTGTTAAATTACTTTCTCTGTTTATATTTCCTTTATCTGCTGCAACAATTCTTTCCGTTTCCAACTCATTTATTACTCTATTTAATTCGTTTTGTGATCTTGCTTCTTGAATTGGGTTTATATATATTGATGTATTTATATCTCCAAAGAAATACATATCTCTAAATAATTCAGGGAATGTACACATTCTTGGCAATGTTGATACAAAGAAACTTCTTGCATATTTTTTTACACTTGAAATTATTTCCAAATAATCTATATTACTTGCATCTATTCCTGATGGTGCAATTAGTTCTTTTATTGTCTGTTTTCTTAATAATTGTGAATTTTCATTATACTGTTGATTTTTTTCTACCTCTTGTTGTTTTCTTTTTGCCATCTGCCTTACCTCCTTCATTTGTACTATCTTCATCCACTTTTTCTATGGCTTTATCTTTAAGTTCTTTTCCTATATATTGTTCATTTTCTTCTATTATAATTTTAGCCATTTGAGAAATCAAATCATCCATGTTGTTTTCTCTTTCTTCTATTTGCTTTTCTAATTCTGTTTTTGCTTGTTCAACTTTAGCATTTGCCAAATCCATTGCTTTTTCTTCTATCATCTTGTCAATTTCTTTCATTTTCTTGTTTAATACATTTGGTGCAGTTGAATACATTTCATCATATCCTGCCTTCATTGCTTTATCTAATCCAAATGTTTCAGCTTCGTCTCTATTATATGCCATGTATAACAACTCAACTAATTCATTTGACTTCAAAATTTTTCCTCTTACACCACATACAGAAATTGCATTTATTAATGATTGTGCTCTTGTATATAATTCTGAAAAAGCATTTTCTTCAATTTCTTTTTTATCTAAGTTCTCTCCTGAAGCCTCTGCTGAAAAAAATGGAATTATAATATAATATTTTTTATTCAATATATTCTTATTCAAGCTCATCCTTTCAGTATCTTGTAATACTGATTTTCCATACTCATATAAATTTGATTGTTTAGTTAACTCATAAAATGCTTGTTTCAATTGTTCTTGTGAATATTCTCCTGATTCTCTCATTTGAGTATATCTTGCTTGCATGTTGTTCAACTTCATTTCTACTTCTTTTACTTTTTCTCTATATACAACCAAACTTGATTCTAGATTTATTGATCTTGTTTGTATATATATTTGTATTGGATATCTTAAAGTATTCAAGAATTGTACAAAGCCTTCTTCAACACTTGTTTTTTCTATTCCAGACATTAAGTCATAGTTTATTCCTTGGCATTCTACAACCATTAAATATCTAGAACCATTTTTCTGAACAATCATATTATCTGTTACTGTATCAAACTCCATAAAATTAAATATAGATTGTTTGTTTGTTGTGTTGCTACTTGTACTAGATTTGGTAGTAATATTAGTTTTTTCACTATTTTTTTGTGATTTTTCTTTAAAAAATAGATATACTAAAAAACCTATAAGTCCAAATACTGCAATTACTATTGGAATTAGTATATATACAAGCATCTGTATTAATTGAGTTGTTGTATCACTATTCATTTAAATTTTCCTCCTTTGTGTATACATATAATTTTTTATTATTTTTTTTAAATTTTATATATCTTTTTAATACATCATCTATATTTTCTCCACCTGTTTTTCTTGTTATTTCTAAGCCGTTTGTATCTGGAATTTTAAACATTCCTATTGCATATCCAATTAAAGCAAATATTAATGTTATCACAATTCCTACTATTGTTAATCCCATAAGCTTAAATATTAAATAGAATATTAAGCCCACAGCACCTCCTATGCTCGTTGTTATCAAAGACTTTGTTGAAAATATAAATAAGATTCTACCTTCACCTTTTACATTTCTTGGTAAATTATATGTTCCCATATTTTCCTCCTTTGTTTATATAAATTTATCTTATTATATTATAACAAAAAAAATCGATAAATGGAAGTATTTATCGATTTTTTTTATTAGTTACCTTTTATTAGTGTATATACTGTATTAGCTATTGTTGGAGCCAAGAATATTAATACCGCACCAACTAAGTATGGAATCATTGTTTTTTTGTATTCTGCTTTTTCTTCAGCACTACCCATCATATATTTAATACCTAATATTACTAGTATTATTACTGATAATACTATACCTACTGTTTGTAATATACCTAAAATTTTTCCACCAAAAGTTTGTATATCATTTGTTCCTGGATCTGTTGGTTGTACCTGACTTGGTGTAAGTGCAAATATTGTAGATGTACCTAATGATATTACTAATAATATTGTTGCTATAAATGTCAATATTTTCATAGTCTTTGTGCTCATAATTTTTTCCTCCTTTTATATTTAAATTTCATTTTTATAATTTATCTGGTTTTGCCAGAATGTTAATAACATTATTATTGTAATTGAGAAAATATAGTTACTGCTAATTTCCATATTCCAAATGCGCCAAATATTACAATACAACCTATTACATATGGAATTAGCATTTCTTTTGCCTTTGCTTGAGCCTCAATGCTTCCCCACATTATTTGTATTCCTAATATTCCTCCTATTATTACAGCAAATACCACTCCTAATGCTGTCAAAATATTTCCAATATTACTTATATTTTGTCTAACCTCTGCATAATCTACAAAATCATCTTTTTTGCTTCCATTTTTTCCTTCACTTATGAAATTATCACCTGTCGAAAATATATCATCTAATGTAGTGGCTTTTGCTTTAGGCATTAATAACATTTGATATAGCATCATTATAAAAACTATTTTTATTAATATTTTAAATATTTTATTTGCCATATTTTCCTCCATTTTATTAAAAGAGACCTGTTGCTAGTTTATATATGATATTAGGTAAAGTTGATCCCGTAAATACTATTGCGGCTCCCAGACAATACATTAGTATTGTCTTTTTGTATTCTGCTTTTTCTTCTACACTTCCTAACATGTATTTTATTCCTATTAAAGCTAAAACAATAACAGATATCGCAATACCTATTAAATTTATAAAACCTAGTATCACTCCCGCTTTTTCTTTTAATTTATTTTCAGAAGTACCTCCAAAAAAATTATATGCCCTTGGATTTTCTGTTGGATCAAAAGACTCTATTCCAGCATCATCTCCAAAACCATCATGTGTTGTTGAATCAACTTCTTCTTTTGGTATAGCATAAACCTTTGTATTAAAATTTATCAATATTATACAAATACTTATAAGCATTATCATTATTTTTATTGTTTTTCTACTTTTCATACTATCACCTGATTTCACATAATATCATATTAAAATACTCTATTATCTTAATTATAAAGCATAATTCAACATTTTGCAAGTTTTTTTGAGAATTTTTGTCATTTGAGACTATTTTTTTGTAATAAAAAGAATTCCACTTTTAACTTTATAATGGAATTCTTTTATTTTTACATACTAAATGACATTACAAAATCATAATTGTCTTTTAATTGCATTATTACATTTACTTTTTTAGTTTCAGTATTTTTTCCTGTTATATCCGTTAATTCTATTTCAAAAGAATATAATCTATTTCCTTTCTGTTCAGATTTTTTAAATGTTATCTTATTATATTTGTAAAAATTACTTTTTACAAAGTTTGCAAAATCATTTTCTGTTTTAAAGTAATTATTTTTATAACTATCTGCTAAACACTTATATGATGTTTTATAATCTTTTCTATTAATCATTTGGAAAAATTTATCTACATTCATTTGACATTTATACTCATCTCCTGACTTATCATATGTTTCTTTAAACTTTTCAGTTAGTATAGTATATGTATCAAATTCCATAGTATAATTCATTATTGCTTTCTCTTTTATTATATAATAATTATTAAATTGGTCTAGCCACACATATTCAATATAGTCATCATATTTATTTACTAAATATTTAGTTGTTTCTATGCTTTCAAATTCATTTTTATTATCGTTAATATATTTTTCGAATGTTTCAAGACTTCCAAATCTTTCATTTTTATAGTTATCTTCCATATAATTTTCATATAAAACTTGAGGATTCGTTAATATTTTTTCTTTTATATCGCTGATATAAGTCGTTGCCATTAACTCATCGGAAATATTTTCATATTGAAATTGATTATTATCATTCTTTTCTATGCTTTTATCACTTATCTTTATGTCTTTTACATTCATATTATAATCATATTTATTATTTTCCATATAATCTCCTAAAAATACTGAAAATGTCATATTTTTAGAATCCGTTTTTATTAAAAAATTTAAAGTGTCATTATCTAATTTCCAATATACAAAATAAATGTTTATATTACTACTTTTTTCAAACATATATATTTTTTTTATTTCAAAATCATAATTTTGATACTCTTTAATTTTATTTTGTATATTTGATTTATTTACATTAAATTCTGATATATACTCTTCATCTAATATATCGTACAAGTGATTTATACCATCTTCCATTATATCTGTATCATCATACTTTTGTGAATTAACTATTCCCTTCATTTCTTGTATATAATATATGTATTTTTCCATTATTTTTTTTACTGCAAAGTATTTATTTCTATTATCTAGTTCTTTAATCCTTTCATTGTCTGCTTGGTACGTATCATTACTTTCAAATTTATCTTCTATTCTAATTTTATCTGTCCCTTGCTGCTTATCTTTCAAAATCATTATTAATGTAACAATAATAGCACAAATTATTACTAAACAAACTAGTATTTTAATTATTTTTTTCAAATCTTTCACTCTCCTTATGGAACTCTCAATATTTTTAATATCTGTGATTTTTTATGTCCTGAAACTGATGCTTCTGCTAAGTTTCCACTTCCAGCGGATCTTATAGAACTATTACCTCCACAATTATAAACAATGAAGCTATCACTACCTTGTGCTGCAACTATTTCTACATGTCCATCATATACAAGTATATCTCCTGGTTGAGCTTGATCAACAGATACTTGTTGCCATCCATAAGCATTACTATAAAATGAACTAGACGTCCATTGGCCCATTCCATTTGAAAATCCTCTTACTCCGGAATTTATTAAAACCCATGTAACATATGAACTACAGTCAATTGTTCTTCCACTATAATTAGGAAGACTTATTCCTAATTGTGCATATGTATATCCATTTACTCTAACATAATTGTGAACAGTTATTGCTGATTGTACAATCGTAGTATTTCCCCCACCAGTATAACTATTAGGATCTAATATTTCACCATCTGGTGTAGTATAAATTCCTTCATGAAATAATTTCCAATTTGCATTTCCTCTTTTTACTTCATATGAACTGCCTGTTGAACCATCTCCATTTAAAAATGGTTTGTCACTTGGATCATTACCGTTTGCAAAATTTTGTCTTAATGCTTCTGTATCACCATATTTTTTATATGCAGATATAAAATCATCTATTATGTGATTTCCCCATTGATATGAAATAGCTGTCAATGCATCTATCTGAGTATCTTTTAAATTTAATCCTGCTAATGTTAATTTATTTTTTGTAGTAGCTCTATCATTATCAATATACTGTAATTTTGCACTATCTACAATTCCAACATCTATTGTTGAACCTAGTCCAAATTTTGTTATATCAACGCCTAAATTAGAATATAACTCTACATGATTATAATGTCCACTATAATAATGACACATTCCATAACCAAAGTTTAATCTATTTCCACCATCGGTGTAACATACATATTGTTTTTTGTCTTTTGTTATAAACTTGGCTACATAGTTTGAATATGAAATTGTTCCTTTCTCATATTTCCAAAGCGCGTTATTTTCCCACGATTTTAAATACTCTAATAATATATTTGTATTTGATAAATTTGTTATATTTGAAAATGAGCTTTGTTCAAACTCAGTAAAATCAAATTCTGTTACTCCATAATCATTTCCTGTTGCCATATATAATAAATATCTTATTAAATCAGAAAAATCTGCAGTACTTTCATTAGTTTCAATCAGTTCAAATAGGCAACTAGCAACAGATGTTACATTTTTATATGTTTTTCTATGTTCTCTATTCTTAAATATCTTCACAAAATTAGCTTCTGTTACATCTGAATCTGTTTTCATTTTAGTTTTTGCTACACCTTGTAAATAATTTTGTGTAGAAACCGTATTACTCGTATTATCAGTAATATTTACATATCTTTCGTAATATTTTACTGAAGTATAGTTTTCTACAACATTCACATCACCACTAGTTGGTACTTTTCCTGTTGCATTTATATTACTAGTATCTTTGCTATATTCGTCCAATACTCTATCAATTGCAATCTGCTTTAAGTTTTGGATTTCGTCACATGAACCATTATATGAAACATTATCTCCTCTATCAACTCTAGTCGGACTATCTGAATAATTTTGGTCTGCTTTTGAAATGCTTTGGCTTAATCCATTTGACTGTGTAGGACTTTGATATGTATAATCATTCTCATAATTTACTGTCCATACATTTGCTTTAGTCAAAACTGCATTTATTGTATTAGTTTTCGTTACAATCGTTTTTATAGTATTATAATTAATATCATCCCCATATGGTTCGTCCACATGATCTACTAAAAAACTTCTAGCAAAATATGTTTTCGTTCCTGAATAATATGTAGCTTTATCTGTTACATTCACTTCTGCTTTTGTCCTTTTACTATATTTCCAGTTTTCTACATCAGTGTTTACTGTTACGTTATCATAAATAGTTACTTGAATATCACTATTATAAATTAAATCCGCAAAATCAAAAACAAAACTTTTTTCTTCTCCTATAACTAAAAATTCCCATAATAAGTCAAATGGTACAGAATATGGCTTTACCATTTCTTGATAATTTACAGTTGTTGTAGTCATACTATATTCAGAAGAAACAACAGTCTCCTCATTTCCTATTCCATATGTCGATTGCACATTTGGATCATTCGTTTTTATTTTTTTATCTTTTTGATTCCAGCTTGCAACTATTGCTACACAATTAGACTTTTTTTCTGAACTATTACTATTATTTTGAGTTTTATTAGTTGCTGTATCACTAGGCGAATTTCCAGCAAATGCTGCATATGCTGCAGTCGCACATGTATATCTATTATTCATTTCATATTCTGCACGTTCTTGAAGATTCATATATTTTCCATTGATTGTATAAGATGTATTTGCTCTTATACACTCTTCATAGTATCCTAAAAACATTGCTGTAGCTTTTTTTAAATCTGTACAACTATAAAATTCCTGTACTGTATAACTTTTATCAAGATATCCATATTGTTTTAACGCATTTTCACTTGTAGAGCCTGTCCACCAATGTCCACTATCTAATGTATACTTTAAAAACTCTACTTGTGTTGATATTGAACTTGGATTAAGTCCATGTTGATTAGCATAAGAATAAAGTTCATTTGGTGGAGTCCACTGTGCTATTCCATAACAGCTACTATCTCCATCATTTGGATTAATATCAGATGTTCCTGCCCCACCACTTTCTTGGAATAAATTTCCAAGAACTGCACATGCACTTGCATCTGAAAAACCTATCTTTTTCAGTTCCTCATATATTTGATATGCATTGGGACAATTCGTTTTAGAAATAAAAGTATTATTTCCCGCCTCTACGCCTGTAGTTACACCTCCACTATAATTTACCGTTTGTTGTAACGTAAAATGTGTTAATGCTTCTTTTTTGGCCTTTTCACTCCCTGTCCTATTATATTCATCTATATATGATTGAAATTCTTCTGGTTTAGCATACCTCATAGTTGTCTTGTTATTATTTTCATCTGATCTTTTAAATTTTATTATACCTTGTAACGTATCTGAATTCTTAACTATTTCTTCCCAATTTATTGGTTCGTCCGGATTTTTTCTTACATCTGGATATTGTGTAACAATTTCTGCCTTCATAAGTCTAGCCAATTCTTCTGGTGTGTCCAAGTATTTATCTACCCTTCCACCATTTTTTAGCATTTTATCCCAAAGCTCCTTTGTTTCCATATTGCTACTTAATGTTCCATTATCATTTACTTGTACATTATTCACATACTGTGAAACACCATAGCCAGTGCTTCCCCAATCTCCTTTTTTGTTGGTTCCATCATCTATTGTAATAACATAAACAGCTCCAACTAAAAAAATCGTAATAATACTTACTATTAACAATATTATGATTACTTTTTTTACAATATTTTTTGCTTCAATTTTTATCTTTGTTTTAGTATTATCATTAATTATCGCCATTTCTTCACCTCTTTTTGGTTAAATTAGTTATATATTTGCTTTAAATTCCGATTTAAAATTTATTCTTCCAATTTTTGTAATAATATTCGAAAATACTATGCTTTTAATATTTTTGTTAGAAGAATAAAGACTATAAAATTTAATTGTTATTTCCTTTGTTTGTCCTTCTGTAATTGTTAACATTTCATTGGTTAGCTCATGGTTATAATAAGAATATGCTACTCCTTTATCATCTTCTATATATATAGTATTAGGACTGTTTACTGTATCTAACTTAACAGTTCCTTCTTTATTATTTGTTACTCTTATTTTATACTGTTCATAATCTTTATACGTATATTTGCAAAGCACTTCCATTACAATATCATCATATTGGGTTGTTTTATTTATATTTTTCATTCCAATATAACTATTAATATTCAATTTGTAAGTTTCATTTTCTAGCACAACTGTAATATAATCTTCTTTCTCAAGTTCATCATTTTTGCCTGTTGATAATATATCTTCTATCATTCTAACTTTATATGTATCATTAAACCAATTTTCTATTGTACATTTTTTTTCTTTTCCATTAAAAACATCATTATAATATGCTTTTTCAAAAATCTCAATAGAAGAATATATTTGTTTTTTACAATCTTCTGAAATTAAATCATACGCCTTTTCTAACTCTTGATTGTTACAAAAGTTCACAAAACTATTAATTATATCAGTTTCTCGTTCTAATTTATTACTTTGAACTTCATTTCCAGTTACAGCTGATTTATTTGATACCAATCCATTTTCTTTTTGACTAATACTACTTACTTTATTTTCATTAATTAGACTTGATGATTGGTTTGTTTTTCTATTTTTTACCAAATTGTTTATTATTTGCAAAATAATAATAGAAAAAATAACAAAAGAACTTATTTTTATTATTTTACTTTTATTATCATAAAAAAATTTCCTTAATTTGTGCATATTATCGCCTCCGTTTTTTATATAAAACCTCTATTTTATTATAGAGCAACCTATACTTTTTTTCAAGTTTTTTGTAATATTTTGTTGAATTTTCAATTTTTCACGAAAAAAGTGTTAATAAAGTTTTTACTCTACTAACACTCATTTTTATTGAAGTTTTTCCACCAATTCAACAATCTTTTTAACACTTCTCCATGTATTAGGATCAACCTGTGTAGGTTGAATTTCTATATTAAATTCCTCTTCTAAAGTAGTCATTAATTCAATAAAAGCCAAAGAATCCAAAATTTCATTTTCTAATAAATCAATATCAACATTTTCTTTTAGCTTATCATATCCAGTCAAATTTTCAATTATTTCAATAATTTTTTCTTCCATTTGCAAATTCCTCCACAAGTCTTTTTTCATCACATTTTCCATTAGAATTTAACGGAAATTCTTTTATAATTTTTATTTTGGGGCACATATATTCTGGTATTTTTTTCAGTAAATCTTGTCTAATTTCTAATTCAGTTTTTATTATATTTTCTTTCAAACTCACAAATGCTATTATATTTAAAACTTTATTAGTTTCATTTGTCTTTTTAATTACTACCGCCTTATAAATATATTCTAATTCTTGCAAATTCTTTTCAATATCTGTAAGCTCAATCCTATACCCTTTGAATTTTATCTGTTTATCTTTTCTCCCTTGGCAATATAGCATATTATTTTTTATATATCCTAAATCGCCTGCCGCGTATGCCTTTTCCCCATTATATTCAAAAAAAGAATTTTTTTCTATGTCTCCTATATATCCATATGCAACACTTTCTCCTGTAATTAAAATTTCTCCAACATCTCCATCAAGTACTTTATTCATTTTTTCGTCCACAATATATATTTTTACATCTTTTTTAGGAAATCCTACTGGCACCTCTTCATCTCTTATATTCTCTAAGTTTATATCTGTACTTGTAACTGCAAAAGTACATTCTGTTGGACCATAACTATTTATTATGCGTAATTTATCAAATCTAGAATATAATTTATTTATTGTTGATTTTAATAATTTTTCTCCGCAAAACAAAATTGTTTGTAAATTTGGCATTAATTCTTTTTCAAATGACTTATCTAAAAGTAATAAGTCTATAAATGAAGGTGTTGCTACCATTAAATTAGCCTGACTTGATTTTAATCCCTCAAATGTTTTATTAAAATTTAGTCCGTGAGATTTCACTTAATATATAATGTTCACTTTCACTTATTAAGCTTAAATACAAATCCGCAACTGATAAATCAAAAGAAAAATTCGCCTGATTTAATATAACTCCTTTTTTTATTTTTGTTATGTTTTTTAACCAATTTATACAAGAATCTAAATTTTTATATGTTATTTTTACTCCTTTAGGAATGCCTGTACTTCCAGATGTAAAAATAATATAATAAATATCTTCTGGTTTTAAATATATATTATTTATTTCTTTATAATTATCTTCATCCATTATTTCATAAATTTTTTCTTTGGATATATTTTTTCCTATAATCAATAATGGATTTATTTGTTTTATAATTTTTTCTACTCTTTCTTTAGGCATACTATTATCTATTGGTATATATGTCATTCCAGCAAAAGAACAAGCAATGAATGTTGCTTTCATATAAATTTCTTTATGCCCATATACAACTACAGGTCTTTTTTCTTTATTTTCTTTTAATAAAAAATTATATATATTACAAACATATTTGTATAATTCTTTGTATGAATAGCTTTTTTCATTTATTGTATATGCTCGATTATCTGATTTTCGTTTTAAAATTCCTAATATATCATCTAAAATCATATTTACTCCTTAATTTCTTCCTTTGGTATTAAATTGTAATCATACATAACTTTTGAGTGATTATTTAATATTAATTCTTTCTTTATTTCTTGGTTTGTTTCTTTATTAGTAATTATTCTATATACTTTACTATTTCTATAAAAAACGCCGTCTTCATCTTTAGCATAATAGTTATCTTCTTCTATAATTTTATATTTTTCTTTTAATGGGGCCGTACTTCGAATTTCTCCATAAAGAAATGTATCATCTAGCCATACTCTTATCTGAATTGGATATTTAGTAGTGTTTTTGAATCTATAATCTAATGCTTTATAACTAATTGATGTTCCTGTTCCAAATGGTACTCTTCTCTTTACATCAGGAAATAATGCATCTGAATGATGATGCAATTCTGTAACTTCTAATGGTGTATGTAATATTAACCAGTGTATCATATTGGCCATCTGGCATAATCCTCCTCCAACACCTTTCTTCATTTGGCTATTACTTATAACCAAACCTTCTAAATATCCTTTTCTTTTTGTTGCGTTTCCAACTAAATTCCAAAAAGAAAATTCTTCGCCTGGTTTTATTATTATTCCATCAATTTTTTTACTTGCTAGCTGTAAGTTTTTTACCTTGTTTTTTTGTAATTGCATGTCTACTCCTTCTAATTTTCTGAGTAAAACTTTTGCATCTCCCTTCCAAATATATTCAAAATTTTCTTTACTTTTCTTTTTAGCAAATTTTTTGCCGTTTTTTAAATCTATTAAGTCTTTCTTTTTAGCTTCTTTAAATAAAGATATTTTATAGGCTATTGGCCCATATTCACAAAACAATTTTCTTTTTTTCCCCATTTCATTTTCCCTTTCAACATCTTATTACATCGTTCGACAAATTTATTGTATCATTTTAAATTATATTTTGCAAATCATAAAAAAGATAGTTATTTTTTCTTCTAACTACCTTCTTCTGTTACTTTAAGAACCATTTTTATGTATTTCTTCCCAATACAATTTAGCTCGATTTTTATAATTATTAACACAATAAAATTTATATGCTTTATATAAAAATGCTATACTAGGATTATTTTCAAAATAATAAGCCTCACAATAAGCAATTTCGTTTTTGGCTTTATAAATTAATCTTTCTTTTTCTTTTGGTGTATCACTTAAAATTATTTTATACATATAAACGTGAATCATATGATAATGAGCAGCATCATTGTTAACATCATTAACTTGCGCACGAACTAAATAATTATATGCTTTATTTATATCATTAACATCAATATTATATTTTTTTAATGCTTTTAGCAACTCTTTTTTATCTAAATCACATGTATATTTTAAATTATCTAAGTGTCCATCAAGGTCTACTGCTCTATCAAATTGTTTTAATATATTTGAAGCTAAACAAGTTAAAGTTTTTACATCATTATTATCAATATTTTTTGCAAGTTCATATTGATGATATGCCTCTTTCATTCTTTTTATCCAGTCTGATGTTTGTATGTTTTTTCCTTCATCATTATTCTCAAAAGCCAATTCAAGTTCAATGTTTGCCCCATAATTTCAATAATCCTTCGAATATCTTGTATTTCCGTAATTTTCACAAGCTTTTTGACTAAATCTTACTGCTCTTTTTACGTTTTCTTTTGCTTTTTGCTTATTTTCATTTTTATTATATTTATATAAAATTTGATTAATATATGCTCTTACATTATATAAGTATTGATTTACAATTTCAGAATTTTCGTTTTTTTCAAAAATACTCAATTCATAATATTTATCTGCTTTTTCAAGACATTCTTCGCCTTCTAATATATTATTTTTAGCATTTAAAAATAACATTCCTCTGTAATAGTAATATTCTCCTTTTTTACAATTAATATAACTTTTTATTATGTTTTCTGATACATTAGATTCATTAATGTATTCTTTTGTATTTTCTATTTTTAACTCATTTTTTAATTCTTCTATTTTATTTTTAAAAATACTCAAGCTTGTTTCCATTTCTATATAATTTTCAGCATTATAATTCTCAATTACAGCATTCATTGTATCTTCAACAGAAACAATTTTCTTTAAAGTTGTATAACTTAATGTTTTTATACAATTTTTCTTTATTTCTTTCACATAATATTGTTTTATTCTATTTTCTTTTGCTGATTTTTCTTCTAGTTTTTCTAATGTTAAAATTTTACAGTCTTCTTTAAATTCTTCTAATTCTTTTTTTGAATTTTTTACAATACTTTCTATATCTTCAATATTTTCTCTATTAACTAAGTTGTAAATATTTAGACCAGCCCATATGCTTATAATTACACCTAAAATTTCTAAATACGCTACATTTGTTTGATCATCAAATGTTTTTATAAAGTTTTCTATATCACTTATGTTTTCTGCAGATATCCCTTGTGTTTTTAATAGTAAGTGTATTTGATTTATTGTTTGAAAATCAAATTTAAGATATACAAAATGTAAACTTAACATTATAAAAAACATAACTACACTTAAAATAACAAATATTTTTATTATACTTTTACCATTTTTCCCCATTCTATTTCTTGTATGATATATATAATTAATTAAATAAACCATATACTCCTTTCTTAATTTTTTTATAACACTTTATTATGTTACTATATTTTCCATTTTTTTTCAATATTTCTTCAACAAAAAAAATCCAGAATAAAAACGCAAAAAAGCATTTGCATCTTTATTCTGGTATCAGATAACATAGTCTATTCCTCATATATTTTCTTTAATAATGCTTCCTCTAATGTTTTTGAAAAATTAATTTTTAATTTTTCAGCTTTCGTATTTATCCATTTTGGAATATTAACTGTCTTTTTAACTAATTCTTTTCCCCATTGTTCGGCATATGAGCTTATATCTACAGCTATATAAGTTTTAAATTTTGAAGTATAATCCCAATTCTCTATTTCTAAATTTTTTTCTAATTTTTCAAATGATACTTTTTCAATGCTATTCGCCTTAGGTATTTTATCATCTTCTTCCATTAGATCTAATACAACACTTGCAATTAACTCCTCTGCCATTTCCATTGCCTCTTGTAATGTAGAACCACATGTACTTGCATTATCTAAGTCTGGAACAAATACTGAATATCCATTTTCCTTTTCCTTATAAAATAATACTGGATAAATAACTTTCATATTTTTCCCTCCATCTATTACAAGCTATGGTCTATTTCAACCCTGCTTGTTTTAAGATATTGTTAAGAGTTCCTTTCGGTATATCTCCTTTATGATTAGGCACCGGAATGCTTCCGTTTCACCTTATGGTCCTTATATATGTAATGTGAACCATTTGTATGATGATGATACCAATCATTAGAAGTTAACAATTTCTCTAGTTCTCGAAATGTCATGATTTTTCCTCCTAACAATTTAATTGTACCACGTACAGTACGTATTGTCAATATGATTATATTTATATTTTATGAAAAATTTTTAATATTTATGCATATCTTTTATATAAAATAAAAAATCCAGAAACATATCTTGTTTCTAGATTTAATCTTGGCGGAGATGAGAGGGTTCGAACCTCCGCGCCGTGTTACCGACCTAACTGTTTAGCAAACAGTCCCCTTCACCACTTGGGTACATCTCCATTTGTGATTGTCAAACAATTATTTTATATTTAAAAACATATCATTTTAAAATAAATGATATGTTTAAATTTACTTGGCGGAGAGGGTGGGATTCGAACCCACGGTACGCTATAAACGCACGCCAATTTTCAAGACTGGTGCCATAAACCAACTCGACCACCTCTCCATATCAATAGACAAATGTCCAGCGACAGTATTTATATTAGCACACTTTACTGTCGCTTGTCAATAGTTTTTATCATTTATTTTTAATTTTCTTTAATTAACTTTAGCATTCTCTCTAAATCCTCATTATTATGGTATTCTATAATGATTCTTCCTTTTCTCTTTCCTTGGTCTAATTTAACTTTTGTTCCAAAAAAACCTTGGAATCTATCTTCAATATCCTCATATAAGTATTTGTATTGAGGGTCCAGTTTCTTTTCCCTTTTAGTTATTCTGTTTTTACTTTCGGCTTGTCTTACAGATTCACCTTTTTCAATCATTCTTATTGCAGCTTCATATTGACGTTTTGGATCACTTATCCCAGCTAAAGCTTTGCAATGTCCCTCTGTTAGTTTACCCTGTTTTACCAATTCTAACACATCTGGTGCTAAATATAAGATTCTTACAGTGTTTGATACACTACTTCTACTTTTTCCAATCTTTTTAGAAACTTCTTCTTGTGTAAGTCCATATCTATCCATTAAACTTCTTATTCCTAAAGCTTTTTCATAAGGATTCAAGTCTTCTCTTTGGATATTTTCTATTAATGAAATTTCTCTGTTGGTTTGTTCGTCTGAATCTCTTATTATCGCTGGAATCTCTTCTAGCCCAGCTAGTTTAGCAGCTCTCCATCTTCTCTCTCCTGCAATAATTGCATAATATCCATTTTCTTTTGATACTACAATTGGTTGTATGATTCCATATGTTTTTATAGATTCTGAAAGCTCTTCCAAAGATTCTTGGTTGAAATTTTTTCTTGGCTGTTCTCTATTTGGTTCAACTTCTGTAATTCTTAATGTTTTTAAATTTTTACTATCTGCCGTCTCTTCTGGTTGAGTATTTTCTTCTTCTAATGTCTGCATTTCTAATGGTGCACCGCCAAACAATACATCTAAACCTTTTCCTAATCCTGTCATTTTTGCCTTTGCCATTTCTATTTCCCCCTAATCTATTATAAATATTTTTCTATTTATGCATTGTTTTTTAGAAATTCTTTTGCTAATTTCTCGTATGCCTTAGCTCCTTTTGATCTTGCATCATAAACTGATATAGGCATACCATAACTTGGAGCCTCACTTAGTCTTACATTCCTTGGTATTACTGTTTTATAAACCTTTCCTTCAAAGTATTTTTTTACTTCTTTTACTACTTGATTAGAAAGATTTGTTCTTGCATCATACATTGTTAATAATGCTCCCTCAATTTCTAGTCCTTTATTTAAGTGTTTTTTTACTAAATTTACTGTATTTAATAGTTGTCCTAGTCCTTCAAGCGCAAAATATTCGCATTGTACTGGAATTAATACACTATCAGATGCTGTAAATGCATTTAATGTTATTAAACCTAAAGATGGTGGACAATCAATTAAAATAAAATCATATAAATCTTTTATTTCGTCTAGTTTTACCTTTAATCTTTGTTCTCTTGACATCATTGATACTAATTGTACTTCTGCTCCAGCCAAACTAATGTTTGATGGACATATACTTAAATTTTTTATTGATGTTTTTTCTACTGTATCAATAAAAGTAGTATCTCCTACCAATACATCATATACAGATAATTCTAATTCCTTTGTAACTCCTAGTCCACTAGTTGCATTGCCTTGTGGGTCTGTATCTATTAATAATACTTTTTTTCCTTTTTTTGCTAACAAAGTGCTTAAATTTACTGTTGTTGTAGTTTTTCCTACTCCGCCTTTCTGGTTTGCTACTGATATTATTTTTCCCATTTTACGTCATCCTTTCCTTTAAGACATAAGTTTTTTCTTTTGACATTAATATAATATATAATATTTGCAAATAAGTCAATGCTTTTTTTATATTTTTTCATTATTATTTGTAAAAAAAATCACTCCACTTTTTGTGTGGAGCAATTTAATATTATTTTATTGGTTCCTTTGCAGGAGTTCCTGCTTTTCTAGGATATATTGCAGGTGTACATTTATTCTTATCTATTATAATTATTGTTCTTCCAATATCACTTTCGGGCAAATCAAATTCTTCTATTTTTTCTATTTTTCCTCCCAGAACTTCTATTGCCTTTTGGGCATCGTTTATTTCTTCTTTTGCATTTGATGCCTTCATGCTTATAATTTTTCCACCAATTTTTACAAGTGGAACTATATATTCTGACAATGTTGCTAAATTAGCAACTGCTCTTGATGTAGCTATATCAAATTTTTCTCTATAATTTTTATTTTGTCCAAATTCTTCTGCCCTTGCATGAACAATCTCTATGTTTTTTAAATTTAACTCTTTTACAACTTCTTGCAAGAAGATTAATCTTTTATTTAATGAATCTACAAGAGTTATTTTTAAAGTTGGATTCATTATACTTAACGGTACTCCTGGAAAACCAGCTCCTGTTCCAACATCAACTAATTTAGAATTATCATCAATATATTTTAATATCGTTATAGAATCTATAAAGTGTTTTAATATAATCTCTTTAGGTTCGGTTATTGCTGTTAAATTCATTTTTTCATTCCATTCAATTAATAAATTCATGTATTTATAAAATTGTTCAATTTGCTCCACAGAAAAACGAACACCTAGAATCTTTGATTTTTTCGACATTTCCTCTTCAAATCTTTTCTTTTCCATATTATATTTCATTCCTCCTTAAAATTTCAACCATAATTTTTTATTTATTGCTTAAAGTTTGTAAATAAACAAGCAAAACTGAAATATCAGCAGGAGAAACTCCTGATATTCTAGAAGCTTGACCAATTGAATGAGGTTTATGTTTGTTTAATTTTTGTCTAGCTTCTAAGCTTATTCCATTAATTTCTTCATAATTTATATCTTCTGGAAGTAATTTTTTCTCCATTTTCTTAAATTTTCCAACTTGTGCTTCCTGTAATTTAATATATCCATCATATTTTACTTGAATTTCTACTTCTTCTCTTACTTGTTCTCTTAATTCTGGTCTATTTTCATCAATTGCTGCAAGTGAAGCATAAGTTATTTCTGCTCTTTTCAATAATTCTGAAAGTTTTGAACCTGTTGTAAGCTCAGAAGTTCCTTGTTCCTTTAAGAATTTATTTACTTTTTCTGTTGGTTTTACTATTGTTTCTTCTAATCTTTTCTTTTCTGCTTCAATTTCTTTCTTTTTCTCAAGAAATTTATTATATCTTTCATCTGAAATTAGCCCTATTTCATGTCCTTTTTCTGTTAATCTTAAATCTGCATTATCTTGTCTTAAAAGAAGCCTATATTCTGCTCTAGAAGTCATCATTCTATATGGTTCATTCGTTCCTTTTGTTACAATATCATCAATTAAAACTCCTATATACGCCTCTGTTCTGTCTAAAATTAAAGGTTCTTTTCCTTTTATTTTTTGTGAAGCATTAATTCCAGCAATTAATCCTTGACATGCAGCCTCTTCATATCCAGAAGTTCCGTTTGTTTGACCTGCAAAAAATAATCCATCTATTTTCTTATATTCTAATGATAATTTTAAGTCTGCAGGATCTATACAATCATATTCTATAGCATATGCCGGTCTAGTAAATTCACAGTGTTCTAGGCCTGGAACCGTCCTATACATAGCTATTTGAACATCTTCTGGAAGTGATGAACTCATTCCTTGAATATACATTTCATCTGTATCTATTCCGATTGGTTCTACAAATATTTGATGTCTCTCCTTGTCTGCAAATCTGACAACTTTATCTTCTATTGATGGACAATATCTTGGGCCTGTTCCTTCTATAACTCCTGCATATAATGGTGATCTATGCAAATTTTCTCTAATAATTTTGTGTGTTTCAGCATTTGTATATGTTAAATAACAATCTACTTGATCAAATTCTTTCATTTTATCTTCAAAAGAGAATGGAATTATTCCATCATCCCCTTTTTGTACTTCCATTTTTGAAAAATCTATACTTTTTTTGTTTATTCTAGCTGGTGTTCCTGTTTTAAATCTAACTAATTTTACTCCTAATTTTTTCAAACATTCTGATAGCTTATTAGCTGGGAATACTCCATCTGGGCCACTTTCTTTTGAATATTCACCAATGAAAATTTTTCCTTTTAAATATGTTCCTGTTGCTACAATTATTGTTTTTACACCATATATTGCTCCAACATCAGTTTCAACTGTTTCTACTTTATCGTTTTTTAATGTTATGTCAACAATCTCTCCTTGTTTTAAATCTAAATTTTCTTGTTTTTCAAGAGTATGCTTCATTTCCATTTGGTATCTTTTTCTATCTGCTTGTGCCCTCAACGAGTGTACTGCTGGGCCTTTTGAGGTATTTAACATTTTTATTTGTATCATTGTTTTGTCAATATTTTTCCCCATTTCTCCACCTAAAGCATCAATTTCTCTTACTAAATGTCCTTTTGAACTTCCTCCTATATGTGGATTACAAGGCATATTTGCTACAGCTTCTAGACTTAATGAAAATATTGCTGTTTTCATTCCAAGTCTTGCTGCTGCTAGTGCTGCTTCACATCCAGCATGTCCTGCTCCAATAACTACTACATCATAATCTCCTGCATAGTAACTCATTTTTTATTTCCTCCATTTTTCTATTTTATATTATATTACCAATTAGTTTTATTTCTTTTTATTTTAAATTTTCAGCAATTTTTATTGCTTTTATAGCAAGTTATATGTTTTTGATATTAAATTGGCTTATTTTTGATTTTAAAGTCCCGTTTTTTTATTTTCCTAAACAGAATTTTGAAAAAATTTCATTTATTATATCTTCTGTTACAACTTCTCCTGTAATTTCTCCTAAATCCTCTAAAATTTCTTTTATATAAATTGTTATAATATCAATTGGCATATTTATTTCTAAAGCCTCTTTTGCTTTGTTAACATTTTCTAAAGATTTAGAAATAATATTTTTATGTCTTATATTTGTTATCAATATTTCATTATCTAAGTTAATTTCATTCAAATTAAACAATTCTGCTATTTTTTCGTATAATTCATCTATTCCATACTTATTTAATGCTGATATTCTTAAAATATTTTCTGTAATACTTGTAAATCTATCATCATTTTCATTAATTTTTGAATTTAAATCTGATTTATTTAACAAAATTATTGATTTTTTTCCTTTTATTAAATTCAATATTTCTATGTCTTCTTCCTCTAAATCCTTAGAACTATCAAAGATTGCTATAATTAAATCTGCATCATTAGCTTGCTTTATTGATTTTTCTACACCTATTTTTTCTACTTCATCTGATGCTTCTCTTATTCCTGCAGTATCCACTAAATTCAACGGAATTCCATTAATAGTTACAAATTCTTCTATCGTGTCTCTTGTAGTTCCTGCAATATCTGTAACTATTGCCCTATCTTCTTTAAGAATTGCGTTCAAAAGTGAAGATTTTCCTGCATTTGGCTTTCCTATAATTGCTGTTTTTATTCCGTCCTTTACTATCTTTCCATTATCAAATGATTTTTCTAATTTTTTTAATTTTTTTCCTACGCTTTCAAGCATTTGAGCTATTTCTTTTTCTTGAACTTCTGGAGTATCATATTCTGGATAATCAATTGTAACTTCAATATTTACTAAAACATCTAATATTTCTTGCTTAATACCTTTTATTTCCTTTGATAAGTAGCCCTCAAGCTGTTTTATACCACTTTTAGCTTCTTTGTCCGATTTGGCATTTATAACATCTATAACAGACTCTGCCTGTGCTAAATCTATTCTTCCATTTAAAAATGCTCTTTTAGTAAATTCCCCTGGTTCCGCTAGTTCTGCGCCATTTTTTAGGCATATTTCTAATATTTTTTTTACTACTACATTTCCACCATGTGAATTAATTTCACACATATTTTCTGTTGTATAGCTTCTAGGCGCTTTAAAATATGAAACTAAAACTTCATCAATAATTTCATTATTTTCGACTATATGTCCGTATTTTATAGTATATCCTTTAATATCTTCAATTTTTTGTGATGTTTTTGGCTTGAATATTTTATCTAATATTTCGAATGATTTTTCTCCACTCATACGTATTATCCCTATGCCTCCAATGCCTGGGGCCGTAGATATTGACACTATTGTACTCATATTTTTCCTCCTTCATACTAAAAAAGTCAAAGTTAAATTTAACCATATGCATTCATCTTCTGCATGATTAAAATCTGAACTTTGACTTCCGATTTTTATTTTTTTGATATTACAATTCTTCTTCTTGGCTCTTCTCCAATGCTTCTTGTTTCTACATTTGGGTTGTTTTGTAGATAACTATGAATAATCTTTCTTTCATATGCTTTCATTGGTTCTAAAGTTATTACTTTTCCTGTTTTTTCAACGACTCTAGCCTTTTTTCCAGCAAGATCTTGTAATGTTTTTATTCTTTTTTCTTTATATCCTTCAATGTCTAATCTAACAATTACTCTGTTTTCTGCATTTTGGTTAGCCATTACTTTTAATAGGCTTTCAATTGCATATAATGCGTCTCCCCTATATCCTATAAGGTTTCCAACATTTTCTCCATTAATTGTTACATATAAACATTTTTCTTTAATTTCAATGTTATATGTTGTACCATTGTTTAATTTTTCTACAAATTCTGTTAAAAATTTTGTTAGTTTTGTAGTTCTTGCTCTGTTGTCTCTATTTCGAATTCTTCCGGTTTTTTAGCCTCTTTTTCTTTTAATTCAACTTTTACTACCTTTGGAGCTAATATATCAAAGAAACTTTTTTTATTTTCTTCAATTACCTTTATTTCAACTAATTCTTTTGGCAAACCAATCTTTTTTAGTCCTTTTTCAATAGCTTCTGATGTAGTTTTTCCTTCTGAAATTATACATTTTGCCATATTAATCTTCCTCCTCGTCTTTTAAAAGCTTATTTAATACTAATTTTTCTATAATCATTAACAAACTATTCATTAACCAATATAATGCTAGCCCTAAAGGTGCTATAAGTGCTACAAATAAGTACATCACAGGAAACATCATATTCATATTTTTATTCATTTGTTCCATTGGGTCAAAGTCATCTTCTGGTTTTGTTAATGATTTTTCATCATTATTTTCTTCAGTTTTTTCATTTTTCTTTGTTTTATTTGTTGAATTTACAACTCTTAATGATATTATAGATACTAATACATATAAAATTGGTATTATATATGCTTTCCAATCTGAGCTTCTTGTTGGCACTTGTGCTAAATTAAGGCCTAAAAAATCCATATTTATATATAATGAATTGACTTCATCATCATTTATTTCTGAATTTACTTCAGGTGTTTCTTCAGAAGTTTTATTTTTTAATTCCTTAATATTGTCTAATTCCCTTATTATTTCTATTTCAGGATAAGCACTACTTGTACTTAAATTATTTTCACGTATTACTCTTGTATATTTATCTGTTATGCCTGCATCCACTTTTTTCATATATGTTAGTGGTGAACGAACTAAATAAAATACTGCAAATAATAAAATAATTTGTACTATTGCACTAAAACATCCGCTGAAAGGACTCATATTTTCTGTTTTGTATAATTCCTGTGTTGCTTTTGTTAACATTTCAGGATTATTTTTGTATTTAAATTGAATTTCTTTCATTTTTGCTTGTATCTTAGTAGACTTTTTCATCGTCTTCTGCTGTTTTATGGATAATGGTATCATTAAAGCTTTTATCAAGATTGAGAATATAATGATTGCCAGTCCATAATTCTGAACAATGTTGTAAATAAAATTCAATATATATCCAAATAAATTGGCAAAAAATGCTATCATCTTACTGCCCCTTTCTATTTTAATGGATCATATCCTCCTTTAGAAAAAGGATTGCATTTTAAAATCCTTTTTGTTCCTAATACGCAACCTTTTAATACTCCATATTTTTCTATTGCTTGTTTTGTGTATTCAGAACATGTAGGATAATATTTGCATTTTATGTTTTTACTATCTAAAAATTTTGATATATTTTTTTGATACCACTCAATTAAATATATACATATTTTTTTCATATTTCATCTTCTTTTTTCAAAATTTCTGCTTTCAAAAAAATATTTTCTATATCTTTTAATACTTCTGAAAATTTTATATTTTTTATGTCGAACTTTTTATTCATTAATATTACTATACTATTTCCGTCTTTTATATTATTTTCAAAGCTTGAATAGCATTCTCGTATTATTCTTTTTGCTCTGTTTCTTTGATATGCTTTTCCATTTTTTGCTCCTATTGCAATTCCTAAAAAATTCCTTTTTTTATTGTTTTTTAGTATAAATATTTCTATTTCTACTCCTTTATAAAATTTTCCTTTTGATAATACTGTTTTGAACTCATAATTTTTCTTTAACATTTCTGTTTTTTTCATTTTTTACTCCATATAAAAAGAGCAATTATACCTATATAGATAGAAAATAACTAAAGGCCTAGACCTTTAGTTCGTTACTAAGCACAGATTTTTTTTCTTCCTTTTGCTCTTCTTGCTTTTAATATATTTCTTCCTGCTCTTGTTGACATTCTTTTCATAAATCCATGTTCTTTATTTCTTTGTCTAGTTTTTGGTTGAAAAGTTCTTTTCATTCTAATTGCACCTCCTAATTTTTACTTATATATCAATTCCTCTATGGAAATTTGTTACAAAATAACAAGTATATCGATTATACATCATGGTTTACATTTTTGTCAATACTTTTGCAATATTTTTTGAATTTTGGTTGTAGTGTTACAATTGATGTGAAACAAAAATAATATAGAAAAAAAGTGATTCAAGTAGTATAATTGAATTGTCTAAAAACAAAATATACGAAAGGACT
>MNRR01000030.1 GCA_001916055.1 Clostridium sp. 28_12 | reverse complement strand
TAATTAATCCTACAATTAGTGATATAATTCCTACTAATATAGTCTCCATAAGTATTATTTTTGAAATTTGTCTTTTTCCCATTCCTAGTGTCATATATATTCCAAATTCTTTTTTTCTTCGATTAATTAAAAAGTTATTTGCATATACAATTAGTAATCCCAATACTACTGCTACAAATACTGACACATATCCAAGCAATGAAATCATAAGTTTTATAATATCTCTTGTAGATTCTGATACTTTTAGCATTGCCTGTTGACTATCTATTGAGTTAAACATATAAAATATTGCCACACCTAATACTAATGTTAAAAAATAAATTGCATAATCTTTGAAGCTTTTTTTCATATTTCTTATAGATAATTTAAATAACATCGTTCAAATCACCTCCAAGAAGTGTTTGCACCTCAATTATCTTCTCAAAGAATTGTTTTCTTGTATCATTTCCTTTTATTAACTCATTAAAGATTTTTCCATCTTTAATAAATAAAATTCGATTAGCATAAGAAGCTGTAAATGCATCATGTGTTACCATTAAAATTGTAGCATTCATTTTTTGATTTAATAATTCAAAATTTTCTAATAGTTGCCTTGCTGCTTTACTATCTAATGCCCCTGTTGGTTCATCTGCTAAAACTAATTTTGGATTTGCTATAATAGCTCTTGCTGATGCAATTCTTTGTTTTTGACCACCTGATACTTGATAAGGATATTTTGTAAGAATTTCTTTAATTCCTAATTTACCTGCTATTTCGTTTACTCTTCTATCAATTTCATTTGCCTTTACCTTTTGAATTGTTAATGCTAAAGCTATATTTTCATAAGCTGTTAAAGTATCTAATAAGTTAAAGTCTTGAAATATAAATCCTAGTTCTTCTCTTCTAAATTTGTTTAAATTATTTCCTTTTAGCTTTGTGATGTCTTCACCATTTATGATTATGTGTCCTGCTGTTACTCTGTCTATTGTAGAAATGCAGTTTAATAATGTTGTTTTTCCAGAACCACTTGCTCCCATAATTCCAACAACTTGCTCCCATAATTCCAACAAATTCGCCTTTGTTTACATCAAAATTAATATTGTCTATGGCTTTTGTTAAATTTGATTTGTTTCCATAGTATTTTTCAATATTTTTTACTTCTAATATTTTTTCCATTTTTAATCTCATTCCTTCCTAAAGTCCAAATTGTTTCTGACTTTAAAATTATTATAAGTTATTTTGATGTAAGTTGCCATCGATTTAGCTTACAGTTTCCTTACATTTTTGTAAGTTTTCAATAATTGTTTCTTTTTACTTTAATTCAACATAGCTACTTTGTGGAAATACCAACCTAATTTCTGTTCCTTCATTTTGTACTGAATTTAGCTCTATTCCTATTCCTAATTTATTACATAACTTTTTGCATAAATATAGACCTATTCCTGTTGATTTTTTTTTTGATAATCTTCCATTTTTCCCTTTTAATCCCTTTTCAAAAACTCTTGTAATTTCTCCTTGTTTTATTCCTATTCCATTATCTTTAATATATAAAATTACATTTTCTTTTCCTTGATTTGCATATATTTCGATTTATCAAACATGCTGGAAGAGTTAGAAGAAGAATATTTAATTACAGAAATTATAAATACTATCCATTTATTATCTGTATTAACTTCTATATCTAAGTTATGAATATTAATAGAAATCTTTTCTTGTATTAAACTACTTTTATTCTTTTTAATGCTTTCATTTACAATTTCTTTTAAAACAACTTTTCTTATATAATAATCTTTTTCTACAGTATTACTTCTTGCATAAAATAAGGCTTGTTCAATATAGTTTTCCACTTTATCTAGCTCTTCATCTATACTTTTGGTTATTGCATTTTTATTATTTTCTATTACCATTTTGCTGGTTGCTATTGGTATTTTTATTTCATGTATCCATAATTCTATATATTCTTTATAGTCCTCTGTCATATATTTGTATTTGTTTACATTTTCTAACATTGATTTATCAATTGTTTCTATTGTGTTCTTTAATATTTTCCCTTCTAAAAAATCAGGAGTATTTATAATTTCTGTAATTAAATATTCTTCTTCTAACTCTTCCAGCATGTTTGATAGATTGTCATAAAATTTTTTCTTTTTAAAATATTCTATAGCTATTGAAACCACATATAATCCCATTATTATATGTGGAATATATATTTTTATAAACAATCCTACATTATATGCCATCAGGAATATCTCTATTGTAATAATACCAAATAGTAATAATAAAATAGTTATAGCTTTCTCTTTTAAAAATAACTTAAAATTCATTTAGTTTGCTCCTCTTTTTAAAATATACCCTTGTCCTCTTTTGGTTTCTAATAGTTCTTTTAATTCTAATTCTTCTAATTTATTTCTTAATCTAGTAATATTAACTGTTAATGTATTATCATCTATAAAACTTTCACTTTCCCATAAACATTCCATTATGTCTTCTCTTGATACTATTTTTTCTCTATTTTGTACTAGGTATTTTAAAATTTTATATTCATTTTTAGTTAATTCTATTATCTTTCCATCTTTTTCAATTGTATTATTTGATGTATTTAATATAAAATCTTTTGCATCTATTTTATCATTTACTTCTTGCATATTTGTTCTTCTTAATAATGAACCTATTTTAGCAAGTAAAATCTGTATGTTAAATGGTTTTGTAATATAGTGATCTGCTCCATTATTTATTGAAAGTAATTCATCTAATTCATTATCTCTACTTGTCACAATAATTATTGGCATATTTGATTGCTTTCTAATTTCTTTACAGATATATTCTCCATCTGTATTTGGCAAATTTATATCTAATAATATTAAGTCTGGATTTGTTTGCAATATGTCTTGTATTGTGTTGTCAAATGTTGTTAATGTTGTTGCTTTATATCCATTTTTGTTTAGAAATATTTTTAATTCTTCTCTTAGTTTTTCATCATCTTCTATTATTAATATCTTTGGCATTTATTTTTCCTCCTTTGCTATTATATCATACTTTCTATAAAAGAAACCTTACATTTCTGTAAGGTTTAGCATGATTTTATTTATTTCAAGAGCCAAATATATTATAACATTCATTTCGCAAAAAGTAAATATTTTCATTTTTGCGAAGTGAATGCTATTATTATATCTCATTATTAAGTTAATATTCATTAGAAATTAAATATATCATAACTAGCCATAAGAAAATATTAATAATTGTTTAAGTATTTCTTAAAACATATTCTCCAATTCAGTTGTATAATGTAATCAAGCCAATATTAAGGAGAAAATCAAATGAAGAAAAAAAGAATAATGCTATTGTTAATAATATTTGTCATAATATATTTATTTTTTAAAGACTCGTCATCAAAAACAATTAAACAAGATATAAATAAAAATTATTCTGGAATAGGTCAAGAAAAAACTCAAAATACAGATGGTTATTTTTCTACTTTCACAACTAATGAAAATTATAAAAAGACTTATATTGAATATAAACAAAATGGCGATTCACCTTGGAGCAATAATAAATATTGGGGTGGCACTATGGCCGAAAATGGTTGTGGTATAACAGCTCTTGCAATTATTTTGAGTGGATATAATAAACAATACACACCAGAAGATTTAAGGCAAAAATATTACCCAAAGTTAGAATATAACTCTCTTTCTAAAGAATTATCTAATACATTTGATATAAAAAATACTGATTTTTATTATGATAAAGCTCATTTCTCTCAGCAGAAATTGCAAGAACACTTGCAAACAAACAGACCTATTTTGATTTGTGTATGGCACAAGCCACATGCCAATCGTTGGACTACCGCTTCTCACTATATGGTTTTACTTGCTGCTGATGACAAAGATATGGTATATGTTTCGAACCCTAATGGCGGTAAAAACGATAATAAAAGCTCCGGTTGGTATAAGTTTAAAGAAATAACACCTTATATTGCTAAAGCCTTATACATAAAAAGCTATAATTAAAGACAGCTAATTGCTGTCTTTAATTATTATCTTTATTAGATATGTTTTTATTCTGGTAATTTGTTATATTCCTCATCTGATACTTTTTCGCACCATTCATTTGAAGTATTTTCTCCTGGCACTTCAATGGCTATATGGCTAAACCAAGATTTTGCAGTTGCCCCGTGCCAATGTTTTACATTTGCTGGAATTGTTACAACATCTCCTGGTTTTAATCTTCTTGCTTCCTTTCCTTCTTCTTGATACCAACCTTCTCCGTCAACACAAATTAGGATTTGTCCTCCTCCATTGCTACTATGGTGTATATGCCAATTGTTTCTACATCTTGGTTCAAATGTTACATTTGCAATAAACATATTATCTGTTTTGGCTAATGGCTTCAAATATGAATTTCCAACAAAGTATTGTGCAAAATTCACATTTGGCTCTCCTTGTCCCAAAACTCCTCCATGTTCTTCTTTTGTTGCTTCATCTCCATATACTTCTTTTATTAATGCAAATGCACTCCATGCTTTAGGCCATCCACAATAAAATGCCAATTGTGTTACAATTTCTATTGCCTCTTGTTTTGTTACCCCATGTTTTTTTCCTAGTATAAAATGTGATTTTAGTTGAGGAAACAATCCTTGTGCCATCAATGCTGATATAGTAGCAATACTTCTATCTCTTAGTGACATTTTGTCCTCTCTTGACCATACCTCTCCAAATAATACATCATCATTTAATTCTGCAAATTTAGGTGCTAATTCTCCTAAATTTTCTCTACCTGCAGTTTGTTTTTTCATGTTTAATCCCTCCTCAATCTATATATAGCACTTTGAGTTGACTCTAAGTCAATACTTTTTAGAAAATTTATTTGAATAAATTATATGTCTATTCCATTTGATTTAGTTTTTTTACTTTATCTTCAATTTTTTTATTTTCTATTATTGCTATAATTGTAACTAATATTATACTACTTAAAATCCATTCCAGAATTTTCCAGAAATATATACCAATTCCATCAGGCAAAAAATAAATATTATTTATTAATCCAAACATAAGCAATCCTTTTATTTCCATTATACACTTTTTTTTCAATCTTCTTTCTCGTTCTTTTTTTCCTTCTTCTGTTGGTTTCATATTTATAATTTCACTTTTTGTATCTTTTAGATATAATTTAATCATTAAAGCAAAACTTATAATTTGAAAACTCAATTTTATCTCCAACTTTTATTTGTTTTCTTTTTTTCATCATATAATCTAAATTCTATCATTTTTGTTCCATTTTTTATTCTTTCAAATGGACTTTCATTTAATTTCATTTTGTGTAACATCTATATATCCCCCTTTATTTATCTTTCTGAATCATCTTCAAACTCTTTAATTCTCGTATTAACGCCATTTATAACTTTATATTCTCTTTTTGAATTTTTATAAACCTTTTTCTGTATCTCTTCTTCTAAGTCTATACCTAATATTTCTGATAATCCTAATAAATATATAGCAACATCTGCTAATTCTTCACCCAAATCATCTTTCTTTTTTCTCCAAGCTTCATATGCTTCTGCAACTTCTCCATATGTTAAACAAAATTCCTTATTAATATCTGTTATATTGAATCCTTTATTTACTTTATTTTGATATATATCTTTTTGCAATTTGTTTAAATCTACCATTTTTAATCCTCTTCCTTTCTACATACTATTCTACTTTTTTAATAAATCATATTTCCTCCATCATTTTTTCATTATATTTTAAAATCTTAATAGCACTTTCTAATGTTTTTGTACAACATAACTTACCATTAATATCAACATATATTAAATCATCTATTCCTGTTATTTTTTTAGCAATATTTATATCCGCTTCATGTGATATTTCATCTTTAAATTTACAATAATCTCTAAAAGCTCTAATATCATATCCTTCTCTACTTGATTTAAAAATCATGTATTTAATCTTATCATTATTGATATATTTAATCGCTTTTCTATATGGCATTTCTACATCAAATACCAAGTAGCATTCCTTACACTTATCACTACTTTTTAAAATAATTTCTATAGCTTCCACTTCTGCAATAGCATGTTTTATATAAATATTCCAAAATTCATCTGCTAGTCTTAAAGCATTGATGAAAGCTTCACTTTCATCTACATTTTCGTTCCATTCAGGATTACACAACTTTATAAAATCTGGTACTATCTTACTTTCTAAATATTCTAATTGCATATTATCTGTTGCATCGATATATTGGATTAACTCTTTATCCATATATTCAAATATTCTATCTATACTTTTAACTTCTAATTGTTTTAAATATTCTCTGCCAAATCTTCTCCATAGCAATCCAATTGATGAATAATAAATTCCATTTTTTCTTTTTCCATTTCTGTTTTTTTGATGATGGTCAAATTCTCCGAAATCCTATATCATAAACAATTTTATTTGATATATTCATTTTTTCATCTATAGTTGGTACTCTTATTAAAATTATATTTTCTCTAATTTTACTAAGAAATATTGTAGAGATAACGTCATCTACATGGAACTTACCTGAATGTGTTACACAATTTGCCTTATCTATTTCTCCGAGTTAATTGAATATTCTTATATTTATCTTTCACAAAACTTTCTCCTTTTAATTATTAAATCTTAACAAATATCCATCTGGATCTTGCACTAAAAATTCTTTATCTAAAGAAATTTTATCATTAACTCTGTATTCATGAACTTCTAAATCTAGAAAAAACTTGATATCTTTCTCTTTTAATTTATTATACATTTTTTCAACATCTGAAATTGTCATGCTTATATTAATGCCTCGACCATATGGATATTCCAGCTTTCCAGTATTCCAATTATTATTATCCTCTTCTATCATTATCTGATTTTCTTCTAGTTGTAAAAAGCAAAATTTATCTTCTTTTCTTTCATATCTTACCTGAAATCCTAAATCCATGTAAAATTTTTTGCTTATATGCATATTGGATACACTTAATTCAGGAATTAAACTATTAAATTCTATATTTTCTCTAATAATTTCATGCTCAAAAAATCTTTCTTGAAATTCTGTTAATGCTTCAATCTCTTTATTGGAAATTTTTCTACTATCTGGTACGACTATTAATTTATCATCATCATCATTTCTGTTTAAATATTTTCTTGAATTCATATTTTTTCTCCTACTAATTACCTTTATAGCACAAAAACAGATAATTATCAACTAATTATCTGTTTTATTTATGTGTTTATATATTAAAAATAACAAACCACTAATTATGACTCCCAGTATAATAGATATAGTTAGTGAATCCGTATTAATCTCTTGCAACCATCCCCCTGCAAATTTTCGATCAATAAAATCAGTCATTAATTTAATAAGTATAAAAATCATTATCATAAATACTGTAGTTATTAAGCTAACATTCCTTATAGACTTTAATGCTCTAGATTTTTCTAATACAATTAAAACTAGTATAAGTATAACAGTTACAATCAATATAATTATTCTAAAATACATATTTGTAATTAAATTATATATTTTAAAAATCGTTAAGTAAGTATTTTCTGAATCCTCTATTAGTCCATCTTGTAATCCGCTTTCTATTCTAGTAATTTGCTTAATCGTATTTTTCCTCATATTTTGTAATTTTTCTTCTGATGTTTCCTTAGGCATATAATCTTTTATTAATATATCCACTTCATTTTCTATATCCATTTTTATTTTTTCATTACCAATAACATTTTCTACTACTGTCTCTATAAATTTAGCTGTAATCTTCTTGGTAGTTTTGCTATTTCTAATATTATCTTCTATTTTTCCTAGTTCATTTATATCTACATCATAAACAATTTCGTCAAGTAAATATCCCGACACTTTTTTAGAAAGAATTTCTTGTGAAAAAGTATCTATAACTATATGTTTAATTACAAAACTCATACTCAGTACTATTAAACATAAAAGTAACAATATTTTCAATACTATTTTTATATATTTCATACTACTCCTCCAAACTTATTCTTCCATTACTTTTTAGATACTCTAAAAATCCATTACAACCCTCAACTATATCATTAAATGTAATTTCAAAATTTCCTGTATACCAAGGATCTGCAATATCTCTTGGATTATTTGAAAAATCTAATAATCTATACACTTTATTATCAACATCTCTTCCAACTATTCTCTGTATATTTATAATATTTGCCTTTTCCATGCCAATAATATAATCATACTTTTCATAATCTTCTGTTTTTAATTTAGTTGCCTCTCTTTTTTCAAATGATATTCCTTCTTGTATCAGCTTATTACGAGTACCATAATGAATATCATTTCCTATTTCTTCACTAGAAGTTGCAGAAGATTTTATATAAAATTCTTTTTCTAGTCCTTGTTTTTTTACTATATCTTTAAAAACAAATTCTGCCATAGGAGAACGACATATATTGCCTAAACATACAAACATTACTTTTATCATTTTTCAAATTTCCTCCACTACTTATTTTAGTAAATTTTTAGCTAATTCATTTAATTTTTCAATATTCTCTTCTTTTAAAGTTGATTTTATAGTTATAACAGGTTCAACTATTTCAATATTTTTCATTGTAGAAATAATTTCTTTCATACATCTTGCTGCATTAGGTGCCCAAGTTCCATTTTCTATAATTGCAACTTTTTTGTTTTGATAATTTCTTTCTTTTAAATTTAATAATAAATCTCTCATTGGAGTAAATATTCCCATATCATATGTTGCTGATGCAAAAACTATTTTTCCATATCTAAATGAATCTTCAACCGCTTCTGCCCAATCTTCTCTTGATAAATCAGCTAATACGACTTTTGCTGCACCTTTTTTTTCTAAAATTTCTTTTAATTTTTCACATACTTTTAATGTATTTCCATGTATTGAAGCACATGCTATATATACTCCTTCACTTTCAGTTTCGTATTTACTCCATATATCATATTTATTAATGTAATATCCTAAATTCTCTCTTAAAATTGGACCATGTAATGGACAGATTGTTTTTATATCTAATTTACTTGCTTTTTTTAATACAGATTGTACCTGCATACCATATTTTCCAACTATATTAAAATAATATCTTCTAGCTTCACAATCCCAATCTTCATCTGTATCTAAAGTACCAAATTTTCCAAAGCCATCAGCCGAAAACAATATTTTTTCTGTTTCTTCATATTCCATCATTACTTCTGGCCAGTGTACCATAGGAGCTATTATAAAGTGTAATTTATGTTTTCCTAGTTCTAAAGTATCTCCTTCTTTTACTTCAACTTTTCTTTCTTCTAAATCTTCGATGTCAAAAAACTGAGGTAAAAATGCAAATGTTTTACTATTTCCTACTAATTTTATATTAGGATATTTCTTTATTACTGTTCCTATGTTGTATGCATGATCTGGTTCTAAATGTGAAATTATTAAATAATCCGGTTTTCTACCATTTAAAGCTTTTTCTAAACTTTCTAGCCACTCATCTGTTTTTCTTCTATCAATTGTTTCCATTATTGCAATTTTTTCATCCATTATAACATATGAATTATATGAGATTCCATTTGGAACTTTATATTGATTTTCAAATAAATCAATATCTTTGTCATCGGCTCCAATATATATTATATCATTTGAAATTTTTACATCTTTCATTTTAATTCCTTCCTTTCTTATACATAAAGCATTCTTTATCATGTGAATATATAACTCCTATTGCTTGCAAATATGAGTATATAATTGTACTTCCTACAAATTTCATTCCTCTTTTTTTCAAATCTTTTGACAAACTATCTGACAACTCATTTGTAGTCTTATCAATTTCATAAATAATTTTATTATTTGTAAAAGTCATTAAATACTTATAAAATGTTCCATATTCATTTTGAATTTTCTTAAAAATTTTGCTATTATTTATAGTTGCATTTATTTTTAGTTTATTTCTTATAATCTTTTTATTTTGTAATAATTCTTCAATTTTATCTTCTGTATAGTTGCATATTTTATCTATATCAAAATTATCAAATGCTTTTTTAAAATCGTCCCTTTTGTTTAATACACATTCCCAAGACAGACCTGCTTGAAAAGATTCTAAAATTAGCATTTCATATAAATATTTTTCATCGTAATTAGGTTTACACCATTCTTTATCGTGATATTCTATATATTTAGGATTATTTAAATTACACCATTTACATCTTCTCATAATGCTGTTTCTTGAACCTTCAAACCATAATCTTGTCAGGTATTCTCCATCACTATTCATTATCATATTTGAAAGTTTCTCTGGTGTTTTGTATATATATTTATATGTCATAAAATTTGCGTCTCACTTTCTGATTATTATTTAGTTTCTTTTAGTGTTTTTTATCTCTCTATTGTGTTTATTTCTTTGTTTTCTATCTGTAATATTAATGTTTCTTAATTCATTATAAATTTCTTCACAATTGTCTATTAATATATTTTGATATGATTTTATTTTATCTATTATATCATTTACTTTAACAACCTTATTAGATTTAATTTTCAATTTTGCATTACCTGACATACAAACTATTGATATAAAATTTTTTTCGTTTAACTTTAAAACTTCTTGCAAAGCTTTTATATGTCCATAGTTTTGATGTACAGGATTATTTATATATAATTTATTTTTTCCTGCTTTCATACACCATTTCTTGTCATAATCATTTCCGGTTATATAACCATCGTATTGTTTTGTTTCTATTACAAATATTCCATATTTAGAAATAACTACATGATCTATTTGATGTGTTTTTTTATCCTCTGTTCTAATCATTAAATCATTTATAATTAAATATTCTTTTCCTAATTTTTTTAACTCTTTTTTGGTCCAATATTCACCGGCTTTTCCTACTATTTCTTTATAAAATAAACAACATAATATTCCTGCTATTATAACTATCCAAAATAACGGGTTTTTTTTAAATATTTCTATTATTAATGAATTAACAACATCTTGCATACATTTTCTCCTTTAATACTATTTTTTTTATTTATATCACAAAAGCAGATAATTATCAACTAATTACCTGCTTTTGATTTGCTTTAAGCACAGCATTCAGAGTTTTTTCGTCTCTTTTTATTGTCTTCAAATCCTTTTCTGTCATGTTATATTCACGTTTAACCAATTTAGCGGCTCCTCCGGATTTTTCCATCTCTTTCTCAAGAATTTTCCTCAGATCAGTCATAGTACATTCCTCCATAATTATGTGCTGTTTTATTAGTTACTATATGTCAATTCCTAAAAAGGAAATTATTTTAATAAAAATACTTAATTTAAATACATGCATATTTTATCAAAAACTTGCCTCAATTTCAATCATATTTAGTCAATATTTATTATTTCATACTCTCTTGAACCAAATCCAAGTTCACTTGCAGCTTCTATCGTATGAACCCCATTTTGTCTTTCAACTCTCTCTACAAAGTGATCTCTTCCTGGATCTTTTGAATTATATATTATATCTATACATGCTTGATCTACTGCTATTGGATCTGTACTTGCAAGAATTCCAACATCTTTCATACATGGATCTTCTGCAACTGCACAACAATCACAGTCAACAGACATATTACACATAACATTTATATATACAATGTTTCCCTTAAACATGTTATGAACTGATGATGCTGCATCTGCCATTGCTTCTAAGAATTTATCTTGTTCTGGTAAGTTGTCCCATAATTTTTCTTGGTCTTTTGTTACACCAGCTGAATGTATCCAAGCTTTTCCTTCTGAAGAACCGCAGCCAATTGATAATTGTTTTAATGTTCCTCCATATCCTCCCATTGGATGACCTTTGAAGTGTGATAACACTAGCATTGAATTATAATTTTGAATATGTCTACCAACATAATTTTTCTTAATTACTTTTCCATTTGGAATATCTAGCTCTAAGTCATTTCCTTCTGCATCCATTATATCTACATTAAAATATTTTGTCCAACCATGTTCTTTCATTAATTTCTTATGTTTTTCTGTTGTATTTCTAGCTCCTCCATATGCAGTATTACATTCTACAACTGTTCCATTTACCTTCTCTACAATTGCTTTTACAAATTCTGGTCTAATATAATTTTGATTTCCTTGTTCTCCTGAATGTAATTTTACTGCTACTTTTCCTGGCAAATCTACTCCAAGAGTTTCATACATTTTTACTACACTTTCTGGTGTAATTTCTTTAGTAAAATATACTTTTGATTTTTCCATTTTTTATCTTTCCTTTCCTATTATAGAACATAAAAATAGTGAATTAGAAAATAGTTTTCCAACTCACTATCTTTTGAAAACCTTTTCCGGTTACTTTTTCGGCAGTTTCCAAATTTGCTTCTTTTACCCTATTTTTTTCTTCCGAAAAAATCTAATATTTTATTTAATGTTCTCTTAAACCAAGAAGTTTCTTTTATTTCAACCAATTGAACATTATCTATTTGCATATCTTTATCTACATTTTTCTTTTTAAAAATATTGTCAGGATTATATTTTTCCCTTAATTCTCTTTCTTGTTTTAATTTTTCTTCTTGCTCTTCCTTTAAAAGTTTTATTTTTTCATTACATAAGTAACTTTATAATTCTTTACTAATAGTATATAACAAAAGATATATTTTTTCAATATATTAATAAAATTTTGTGTTTTCGGCATTGTATTAATACAGTGGCAACATTCTGTGCATTATAAATTATGCAAGTAGATGTTCTAACAATATTTTTATTCCTAATAAAATTAAAATACCTCCTCCAACTAATTCTGCTTTTCTTTCATATGTATCTCCAAATTGGCTTCCTATTTTTGTTCCTATTACTGATAAACAAAATGTGATAATTCCAATTAGGCTCACTGCTAAAATTACATTTACATTTAAGAATGCAAATGTAATTCCAACTGCTAATGCGTCTATACTTGTTGCAACAGCTAAAACAAACATTGTTTTAAAGCTTACATCATCATTGCAATTTTCACTTTCATTTGCAAATGAATCTTTTATCATCTTTCCACCTATAATTCCAAGTAGTATGAATGCAATCCAATGGTCAATATTTGTTATCAAGCTCTCAAATGCAGAACCTAAATAATATCCAATTACTGGCATCAATGCTTGAAATCCTCCAAAATACAGTCCTATTGTAATTGCTTTTTTCCAGTTCATTTTTTTCATTGAAATTCCTTTGCAAACTGATACTGCAAAAGCATCCATTCCTAATCCAATGCTTAATAATACTAATTCAAGTACTCCCATTTTTACACCCTCTTATTTAGTTTCATCCTAAAAATTATTATATTATTTTTTCTCAATCTTGATGAAATATTTTGAAAACTTTATTTTCTCTTTTATTTTATATAAGCCATGACGTTTTTATGAATTATTTTACTCAATTACCAACAATATTTTATCTGACATTTTCGTTTTTTAAAATCCAATTCATAAACATTCTAATTTATATATTTACAAATCATTTATAACTAAGTTAACTCTCTATATATTAGCTAAAAGCAGACAATTCAAAAATTATCTGCTTTGCTTTATTATGATATAGATGCATTATAGATTTTAACTATAACATCATTTAATTTTGCATCAAATTCTTCTTGAGTTTGATTTGCATTTAAGTCTTGTAATAATGCTCTTGAAAAGCTTGCTATCATTCTATTATTTTTTGTTAATAATTCTACAGCTTTGTCAATATCATATCCACCAGATAAAGCAACTATTCTTACAACACATTCATAATCATATAAGTCTAAATAATGATTTGCAACTGTTGGAATTGTGAATTTGAACATTATTTTATCTTCCTTGTTCCAGTTGTCTAATTGTTTTTTGATTTCATCTTTTAAGATTTCTTCACATTTTTCTTTTTCTGGTGCATTTATATCAACTTCTGGTTCAATAATTGGCACTAAACCTGCATCACATATTGTTTTTGCAAATTCAAATTGTTGTGCAACTATTGCTTTTATTCCTTCAGCATTTGGTTCATATATTACTGATCTCATTTTTGTTCCAAATACATGTTTTTCGTTTGCTTCTTTCAATTCTGTTTCTAATTCTGGTATTGGTTTCATTAATTTAACACCATCTTTTTCATCTTGAAGTCCTTTATCAACTTTTAAGAATGATACTATGTGTTTTTGATTCCATAAATAATCTGCTGTAAATTCATCATTTACTTTTGATAACATTGTTTTTTCGAATAATATTGCTCCTAATATATGTTCACTTGTAAATGATTTACTTGTGAATACTCTTTTTCTCATTTCATGTATTAGATTAAACATTTCTTCTTCTGTGTTATATTCGCTTTCTGGTATTCCATATGCTTTTAATGTTTTGCTACTGCTTCCTCCACTTTGATCTAAGGCTGCTATAAAGCCTTGTCCATTTTTAATGATTTCATACTTTTCGTTATCCATCTTTATTAACCACCTTTCAATTATAATTCATCTACATTATAATAATATAATTTTAATAAGTCAATAAAATTATTCACATTTTTCGCACTATTATTAACCACATATTTATCTAAAAATACCATTTATTCAAAAATTAGTGCAAAAATACTAATTTTATGTTATTCTAGTATCAAGAAAATATGAAAGGAAGAAAAAATTGTTGGTACATTAATATTTAACTTTAAAAGTGGTAACAAATCTTATTCATCAAGAAGATATATACCAAAGATAAAAAAATTTTTAGGAATATAGTAAAAGGAGTTGATTTATTATGAAAAAAATTTTATTGAAATCATTATCAGGTTTTACATTAGGTGTAACATTACTTATTATGGCATATGTTAATGTATACTTTATATCAGGAGAAAATACATTTATTGCAGAAATACAGCAATTGCAAAATATAAAAACTTTAATTACTCAAGTTATAGTTTCAGGAATTGCTTACTATTTACTTGCTATACTATTAAATTATTATAAAAAATTTAACGAAAAATATGCTACAAGCAATCCTTACAAATTTGTTTTTATAACAATTGTAACATTTATACTTCTTATTTTAGTAATGTTATGTGTTTTAGGAAATACTAATATATATAGTAAAAATATTGAAATGTTAAATATAATTATTGTAGTTTGTATCTATGCCCTTGCTGGTTTGATTTTCTGTATAAGAAATTCAATTGATAAAAACTTAGTAAATAAATTTAATCAAAAGTTACAAGAAAGAAATAAGTAAGATAAAACACACAACATAAAGCATAATATGTTGTGTGTTTTATCTTAATAATTATCCATTCGTTTTAATCTAAGTGCATTAAGAATAACCGTTAAACTGCTAATTGTCATAGCAAAAGCAGCAATCATTGGATTCATAACAATTCCTAACGGTTCTAGAACTCCACAGGCAATTGGAATCATACAAATATTGTAGAAAAATGCCCAAAATAGATTTTGTTTAATATTTCTAATTGTCTTCTGACTTATAGATAATAAATCTTCAATTTTTTCTAAGTTGTCATTCATTAGCACAACATTACTACTGTCCATTGCAATATCTGTACCACTTGAAACTGACACTCCAATGTCAGCGGTAACAATACTTACACTATCATTAATTCCATCTCCACACATCATAACAAGCCCTTTTTGTTTTAATTTTTTGATTTCTTCTGCTTTTTGTTTTGGTAATACATTTGCAATTACTTTATCTACTCCTATTTGTTTTGCAATTGCATTTGCTGTTTTTTCATTATCTCCTGTTAACATTACAACTTCAATATTTCTTTTCTGTAGCTTTTTAACTATATCAATACTTTCGTCTTTTAATACATCTTTTACACCTATTAGTGCAATTAAATTTTGATTTTCTGCAACAAATAAAATACTATTTCCTTCTGAAACCAACTCTAATTCATCTTGCTCTTGTGAAATTGCAACATTATTTTCTACCATTAATTTCTTATTTCCTATTAGATATCTTTTTTCTTTTATTGTTGCACTAACACCATATCCTGGAATAGCTTTAAAATCAGCAATTTCTTCTAGTTCTATTTTTAAACTCTTAGCTTCATTTACAATTGCTCTTGCAATTGGGTGTTCAGATTTATTTTCTATACTTGCTACTAATTTTAAAATTTCATTTTCAGGCAAACTACTATAATTATATATTTTCGAAATTGTTAGTTCTCCTTTTGTTAAAGTTCCTGTTTTGTCAAAGCATATTGTTTTTACTTTGTGTGCATTTTCTAATGCTTCACTTGTTTTTACTAATATTCCTTTTTTACTTGCATTTCCTGATGCTATTACTATTGCTAGTGGAGTTGCTAACCCTAAACTACAAGGACAAGCTACTACTAGAATTGTTACAAGTATATTTATTGCAATTGCAACATTTTTAGTAATTAAAAACCATATTATAAATGCAATCATTGCTATTGCTATTATTGTTGGTACAAAATATCCACTTATTGTATCTGCAACTTTTGCTATTGGTGCTTTTGTATTTGTTGCTTCTACTACTAATCTGACAATTTCAGATACAGTTGATTCTTTACCTATTTTTTCTGCTTTATATTTTATTGTGCCTTCATAATTTATACTTCCTGCAATTACTTTTGAGCCTTTTTCTCTTTTTACAGGAACACTTTCACCTGTTATAAATGATTCATTAATATGTGTTGTTCCTTCTACCACTTCACCATCTACTGCAATTTTTTCTCCAGGTTTGCAAATAACAATGTCTCCTTTTTGTATTTCATCAAGTGTTACTATTTCTTCTTTTCCGTTTCTTATTATAGTTGCATGATTTGGTGTTATGCTCATTAATTGCTGTAATGCTTCTTTTGTTTTGTCTTTATTTTTACTTTCAACATATTTTCCTATTTTTATAAAAAAGATTACTATTGCTGCTGATTCATAATATAAGCTTTCTACATACATTTCATTTCCATTGCAAATTCTTATTGTTCCATATACACTATATATAAAACTTGCAAAAACTCCTATCATTACTAAAGTATCCATATTAGGAGTTTTGTGTATCAAGTTTTTGTATCCATTTTTTAGAATATCCCTTCCCATCCATAATACTATTATTGTTAATATAAATAATGAAATTGCATAATTTATAGGATGTGTCATCATATTTAAAAATGGTATCACTGGAAGTCCTACCATATGTGACATTGATATATATAATATTAATATTGAAATTACTGAAATTCCTATTAATTTGTATTTCTCATTTGATTTTTTCTTTTCTTCTTTTTCTAAATTATCTATTCCTAAGCTTGTAAATCCTGCTTTATCTACAAATTTTTCCACTTGTTCTAAAGTTAATTTTGAATCATCATATTCAATACTTGCATTATTCATAATTAAATTGACTGACGCAGTTGCTATTCCATCTTGCTTATTTAAAAACTTTTCTAGTCCTGATGAACAAGCACTACATGTCATTCCATCAATTTTTAATAATACTTTTTTCATACTTATTCTCCTTTGAATCCAGCATCTTGAATAGCTTGCTTTATTTGCTCAATATCTGTTTGACTTTCATTATATGTGATTATTGCTTGTTTTTCTTCAAAACTAACTGTAGCACTTTCCACACCATCTGTATTATTTAATACCTTTTCTAATCTGCTTGAACATCCTGTACAATGCATACCTTCAATTTTTAATTTAATTTCTTTCATTTAGAATTCCTCCTTATTACTTTAAAGCTGATTTAAGATGCTTTCAAAAGCTCTCTTTCTTGGACCATAACTGTCCTTTTCTTCAGGACTCAGTTCTGAAAGTGTTTTGTTCAAACCAGTCGGTCTGAAATACTGGTCAAATCCAAATACTCTCTCCCCTGCGCAAGGACACATGTCGCCCATCAAGTATTCTGTGGCAAATACCTCTTTTTCAGAGTCAATAAATGCCATTGCAGAAACCCACTTTGCCTGTGTTGAAGGATTGCCGCTTTCTGCCATAAGTTCTAGAAGAACAGGATAAAGTTCATCTGGCTTATCAGTATTGGCTTTCGCACCAGGACGTAATTTCTCGATGCAGCGCTTAGTGTAAACACCTGGGTAACCATTTAATGCATCAATTTCGATTCCGGAATCTTCTGCCAGAACAGGCATATTGAGCTTCTCTGCCCAATATTTTGCTTTAATCGTGGCATTTTCCTTAAATGTAGTGCCATTTTCCTCTGTCTGAGGTATATTAGCTGCTTCTGGAATGTCTTTTAAGCAAACAACCTTAATACCTTCTGGTGTCATACGCTGAATTTCAGCAGCTTTTTTAGGGTTCCAACTTGCAAAAACAATTTTTCTCATTGCTTTTTCCTCCTTAATGTTGTTCATTTTTAGATAGATATGTTAAAATCCAATAATCTTATTATAAGTATCAATTGCAAAATTATCAGTCATTCCAGAAATATAATAAATAATAGCTTTTGAAAAAGATTTCTCATCTTCCATATTTACAATAATATCATTTTGATTATCATTCTTTCTTTGTTGATTCCAGTAATTTTCAAGCCATTCTTGAAAATTTCCTACAACTTCTGGATACATCTTCTTTAGTTTTCGCATTTTATATGCTGTATTCTTTCCATCATATGTACTTTTTAATGTAAAATATATTTCATTTAGTACAATACTAAAATATCTTATTGCTGGTTTTATCTTTCTTGCAGTATATATATGCTTATAATTAAAATCTTTTATTTCTTTTAACAAATTAAATGTTTCATCTGAAAAACATAAACCTTTTTCTGGTGTTGAATTTTCACATAAATCCCATATTAAATGGTTTATTATTACTGTATTATTTATCACTTCTTTAGATTGTAATATTTTATATAAATCCTTTAGCTTCTCATCTAATATTCCCAATGATATAGCATCTTCTATATCTCTACCGAGATATGATATTTTATCTGAAATCTTTACTACACAGCCTTCCCAAGTATATGGAGAATATTGATTAGGTACTTTATAGTTATTTAAATTTATATTTTCTTCTCTTGGCTTTAAGCAATTTTCATCAATTTCTCCACAGTGAGAAATTATCCCATCTCTTACTGCATAAGTAAGATTTAAATTCTGCTTGTTTTTATTTATGTCTTCTAATAATTCAATTTTGTCTACAAATTCCATACCATTTCTTTCATGCCAAAATTTTTCACCAATATCCCTTTCAGAAATCTGTGATAAAATTCTTTCTCCCTCATGTCCAAATGGACTATGACCTATATCATGTCCTGTTGCTATTGCTTTAGTCAATTCTGTATTTAATCCTAAATATTTAGCAATTGTGTAACTTACTGATTCCACATGCATTACATGTTCAATCCTTGTACATATATGGTCATTTTCTGGCGAGAAAAATACTTGAGTTTTATGTTTCATTCTTCTATATGCATTACAATGCAAAATTCTATTATAATCTCTTTCAAACTCTGAACGTATATCATTTTTTCTTTTGTATATTTCTTTCTCTCTCTTTATTGAATTCTGCCATTTCGGATTATTCTCATTTGTTGCGTATTTTTCAAATTCATTTTTCATCTTTTGTTTCCTTCCTATTGAAATAGTGTTTTTATCTTTTTAATTAAATAGTGGCTTCCTCCTAAATCTCTTCCGTTTTCAACCATACTTACAATTAATAATTGATTATTATTTTCATCTGTTGTAAAGCAATCAAACCATCCAAGTACATCTGCTTGAGCGTCTTTTGAAGCTTTCAATTCTGCTGTTCCAGTTTTACCTGCTATTGTTCTTCCAGAAACTTTCATATCATTTGCTGTTCCTTCTGGATTTTCTACAACTTGAATCAAATCATCTTTTATTGTATTTGCCGCTTCTTTGCTAAATGCATTTTCTACAAGATATTCAACAGTATTAATATTTTTTGCTTCTATATATGGTTTTACCATATTTCCATCATTTGCAAAAGCAGAATAAATTGAAGCCATATGTATAGGATTTACCAAAATTTCTCCTTGTCCATATCCACTATCTGCTAATACCTTTTCATTTGATATGTCTCCGCTATTTGCGTATTGAGATTTTGATGTTGTTAATCCAATATCTATATTTTCATTAAACTTAATTTTATTTAATCCTTCTGTAAAATTCTTTTTTCCTATTTGTAACGCTGCTTGCGCAAAATATATGTTGTCTGAATGTATTAAAGCATTTTTTAAATTTTTAGGTCCACTATATGCTGTAAGTGTTGTTATGTCATACTCTCCCCAACCATCTTTCTTCCAGCTCAAACCATTATATTGAAATGTGTCTTCTGCATTCAATGCCCCTGTAGTTAACCCTATTGCACCTGTCACTGGCTTAAATGTTGAACCTGGGCAATAACTTTGTAAATATCTTGCAAGCATTGGATTTCCTTGATTATTTTTTATATTATTCCATTCATCTGTGCCCATTCCTAATGCAAAACTATTTGGATTATATGACGGAGTGCTTACTAGCGCCAAAAGTTCACCTGTTTTAGGTTGCATAACTACAAAGAATCCCTCATTTTCTTTTAATTCATTATATAATTTTGTTTGAATTTTAGAATCTATAGTTAATTTTATTGTTTCTCCGTTTTGTACATCAATTCTAGCAATATCTTTTTTTCGAGTTCCATCTTCTCCTTCTATGTATATCTCAACTCCGTCTTTTCCTTTTAACCTTTCTTCATATTGCTTTTCTAGTCCTGCTTTTCCTATCACGCTAGTTGCTGTATATCCTTTTCCTCTATTTGTCTCTAATTCTTCTGCTGTTATTGTTTGTACATATCCAACTAATTGTGCTGCTGCTTCTCCTAATGGATATGTTCTACCTTTTGCAGTTGTAATTTTAACTCCTGGTATTTGAAGCAATTGATTCTTTAAATCTGTCGCATCCATAGCTATCTTTTTTAATGGAACAAATGTATCATCTTTAACCCATGAAGCTGATAGACTTTTACTTATAGAGTTTGCTGTTGTTCCTAATAAATTTGCTATTTTTTCTATATCAGCTTCTTTATTATCACTAAGTTTTCCTGGTACAATTCCCACAGATGATACTGAACCTTGACCAGCTAATACTTGGCTATTTTTATCAATTATTGACCCTCTTTCTGCAGATATAGTTTTTATTCTTACTTTATCATTATTACCTAAAGTCGGAAATATCAAGCTAGAACTCCAATTCACAAGATAGCCTTTTTCTTTGTTTTTTGTTAACCTAACTGTATTATCAAATTCAATTTTTCCTGCATCTGTATTCATTGATTGGTTATATGAAATTTTGCTTGTCGTTGAGTTTTCTTCTTCTACTGATGAAATTTTAATTTGCATATCTGTCATGTCTATTCCATCATAAATGTTTTTATTTCTTGAAATAAAATCGTCTTGAGAAATTTTTGCTTTTGAATCTTCTGTTAACATACTGTACATTTCTTCATATTTCTGCTCATTTATACATGCTATATATTTTTGCCATATGTCTTCTGGTTTGTTCTTATTTTTACTTAACACAAATGTTGCAATTGTTCCTAATATTGTTGCAATAATTATAATTGCTACTATTATCCATATTATTGTTTTTTTATTCATTTTACAACCCCCTTATCGTATTTATGAGCTAATTATATATTACTGTGATTTTCATGTCAATATATATTTTATTTCTTGGCTATATATCCTTTAATTTAATCTTATCCTCTGAATGTAGTTTTCCTGCTCTTGTTATACTATTATAACCATATTTTTGTTTTAAATCATCCACAACTTTATCAAGTTTTTCTCTCTTTTCATTATCATTATAATCAAATAAGGAAATTTGTGACTTTTCTTTTTCTTCAAGATCATCTACCCTCATTCCTATTAATCTTATTGGTGTACCTTGTTTGTACATTTCTTCAAATAGTTCTTTTGCTAAAGCATAGATTTCTCTTGTGCTTGCTGTTGGAAAAGACAATTTTCTTTGATGTGTTTTATCTTCAAAATCCTTTGTTCTTAGTTGTACATTCACAACATTTGCAAGCATATCATATTTTCTTAATCTATAAGTTACCTGCTCTGTTAGAGCTAATAAAACTTCTTCTAACTTAGAACTTTCATTAAAGTCTACTGGCAATGTTGTTGAATTTCCAATTCCTTTTGGTTTTTCAAATTGATAATGTACTTCTGCATTATCTATTCCATTCGCATATTCCCACATCATTGTTCCGTGTTTTCCAAATTTTTTAGTTAATAATTGCTTATCTGTATGTGCTAATTGTCCTATTGTCTTTATTCCCATGTTATATAATTTAGGAATTGTTTTCCTTCCTAACATTAATAAATCAGATATTGGTAATCTCCACATTTTTGTTGGAATTTCTTCTTCAAACAATGTATGTACTCTATCTGGTTTAGTAAAATCCGATGCCATTTTAGCTAATAATTTATTATGTGCAACCCCAACATTCACTGTAAATCCTAATTCTTCTTTTACTCTTTTATTTATTTCATATGCTTTTTCTATTAAACTTTTTCCCATTAAACAATTTGTCATGTCTAAAAAACATTCATCTATGCTAAATCTTTCTATTTTATCTGTGTATTGTAAGAGTAATTGATATAATTGATTTGAGTATTGTCTATACATCTTATAATTTCCTGGATATACTTGCAATTGAGGGCATTTCATTCTTGCCTGATATAAAGTTTCTCCTGTTGAAATTCCAAACATTTTAGCTTTGGTACTTTTAGCTAATACTATTCCTGATCTTCTATTTTCATCTCCACCTATTACTGACGGAATTTCTCTTATGTCTAGTTTATTTCCTTGTTTTAACATTTCTACTGCTGTCCAACTTAAAAACGCATTATTTACATCAACATGCAATATTTGTCTTTCCATAATATCACCAAGACTATTATAAAACAATTGTTTGTATATGTCAATAGTCAAACTTAAAACAGAACAAATAAAAAAAAAGATCTGAGCTAACACATTAACTCAAATCCCTTTTTTTGCGAAACTTTTATGGTCCCTTTATTTTGCATAATCTACAATTCTAGTTTCTCTAATAATATTTACTTTTATCTGACCTGGATAATCCATTTCGTCTTCAATTCTCTTTGCAACTTCTCTTGCAAGTAATGTCATTTGGTCATCTGAAATTTTTTCTGGTTTAACTATTATTCTAACTTCACGACCTGCTTGAATTGCAAATGATTTTTCAACTCCATCAAATGAATCTGCAATTGATTCTAAATTCTCTAGTCTTTTTATGTAGGCTTCTAGTGTTTCTCTTCTTGCTCCTGGTCTTGATGCAGATATTGCATCAGCAGCTTGTACTAATACAGCTTCTAATGTTTGTGGTTCTACATCCCCATGATGTGCTTCTACTGCATTTATTACTAATGGATTCTCTTTAAATTTTTTTAATATGTCAACACCTATTTGTACATGTGTTCCTTCCATATCATGATCTAAAGCTTTTCCAATGTCATGTAGTAATCCTGCTCTACGTGCAAGTTTTGCATCTAATCCAAGTTCTTCTGCCATTATTCTTGCTAAATTTGAAACTTCTATTGAATGGTTTAATACATTTTGTCCATAACTTGTTCTGTATTTTAGTTTTCCTATTAATTTAATAAGTTCTGGGTTTAAACCTATTACTCCTGTTTCTAATGTAGCTCTTTCTCCTTCTGATTTGATAGTTTCCATTAATTCTTCTTTGGCTTTTTCTACCATTTCTTCTATTTTTGCCGGATGTATTCTTCCATCATCTATTAATTTTTCAAGAGCTATTCTAGCAACTTCTCTTCTTAATGGATCAAAACCTGATAGTATTACTGCTTCTGGTGTATCATCTATTATTAAATCAATTCCTGTAAGTGTCTCTAGTGCTCTTATATTTCTACCTTCTCGACCAATAATTCTTCCTTTTATGTCATCTGATGGAAGTGGAACTATTGATACTGTAGTTTCAGCAGAATGGTCTGCTGCACATTTTTGAATTGCATAACTTATTGTTTCTTTTGCATTCTTTTTAGCTTCTTCCTTAGCCTTTTGCTCTAAGTCCCTAATAAGAGCTGCTTTCTCAGCTGTAATTTCTTGTTCAACTGAATTTAATAATTGCTTTTTGGCTTCTTCCTTTGTTAAGCCTGCAACTTTTTGAAGTACTTCAGCTTGTTCTGCTTTAATATCCTCAATTTCTTTTTCCTTGTTTTTTAGTTCACGTTCTTCTCTTTCTAATTCTCTTTCCTTTTTCTCGAAATTTTCTGAACGTTTTTCTAAATTTTCTTCTTTTTGAATAATTCTACTTTCTTGTTTTTGAACTTCGCCTCTTCTTTCTTTAATCTCTTGATCTAATTCGTTTCTAGCATTCATAATTTCTTCTTTTGCTTTGATAATTTCTTCTTTTCTCAAATTTTCTGCTTCTATTTTTGCTAGTTCTACTAATCTTTTGGCTTCTTGCTCTGCACCTTCTATTTTAGATTCAGCAATCTTTTTTCTTATTACCATTCCAACTGGTATTCCTATTGCTAATGAGATTAAGATAGCTTCAAGAAGAGCTGAACCAGAAATATCTAGTAGTATTAATTATGAACTAGGGCAAAGAATGTTAAACAATAGATTATCTGATAAAGATTATTTTATAATTATTATTGTCAACTGTCAAGTGCTTTTAATTAAATTTCTATGGAACCATCAAATTTTTCTTGCTCATGTAAGCTAAATTGTGTAAACATTTTCTTTACATCTTCTAGTTGTTGTATTTGAGCTTTGTCTGCATTTCTTTCTTCCATCAATCTTCTTATCTCATTATATTCTTTCATATTGTTTGCTTGCTGTTCTTTTAGATACATAACATTTGATTCATATTGTAATTTTTTAAAAACTTCAATCTTATTTTTTCCATCTACTAATTGTGGGATAAATTTTTCTTCTGCTGTTCCTCTTCTATAAGTATGTAGTTTATATAAATCTATACCTTGCATTATTTTTGACATTGCATCATATGAATCATTATGTCTTGCTAAACTCGTTAACTTTGCTTCACCCTTCATTTTTGGATTTCTTATATCTTCCTCATATCTTTTATGTATGGAAAAAGCACTTGGTAAATTTCCTACTGCTAGTCCAAAATAGTTGATGTCATATAGATAATCTTGGAGCATTTTCTGATTTACTCCTATCATTCCTTGTGATGTTGACGGTGCACATTCTAGGAGAATATCATAACCATTTTCCATAGCATACATATTTATATCATTTGCATGGTCATATGAATCTATTCCTGTTAATGCTCCAAAATGTGTTGGATCTTCTTCAAATAATTTATTTGCATCTGCTCTAAATCTCTTAAAGTGATCTGAATTTATTATTACTGATTCTGGATTTTTTCTTAATACTAATTCTCTTAACCTTGATTTTCCTGCACCTGTTTGTGCTAATAAAATATTTGCTTTTGGGTTTAACGATTTTTCCTTATAAAATAATCTTTATCAGATAATCTATTGTTTAACATTCTTTGCCCTAGTTCATAATTAATACTACTAGATATTTCTGGTTCAGCTCTTCTTGAAGTATATTCAAATAATTTTTGAGGTGTTTCTGGTAAATCATCTAAAAAATCTTGATTTAATTCTAATAAAGCTTGTTCTAGGGCACTTTCATCTAATTTTCTTCTAATATCATTTTTTTGCATTATATTGTCCCTTTCTTTCTCTCATCAAGTATTTTTTTTATAATTCTTCCATTATTCATATATATTTCGTGTTGCATTTTTTCTAAAACTTCAAGTTTTGCTTTATATATGCTATTTTTTTTTGAATCTTTACAAACAGCATATTTATTTGTTACATTTGCTATTTCATTTACTACTATATCTAAAGCTATTTCAACATCCTCTTCCATATTTTCCTCCATTATACTATTTCAAAAGTTTCTAAATCATATGGTGCAAACACATTCCCTTTATAATATTTTTTAGCATCTTCAATAAATATTTGTTTTCTGTGTTCCAAATCATTATCAGTAGAATGTGATAAAATTATATTTTTTATATTTAATCTTTCTGCCATCTCTGCAACAAACTTTACTGTACTATGATGATGTCTTTCTATTGGATTGTATTCTTCTGCTTCTTTTCCTGCCATATAAGCATCTGAGAATATCCATTCACAATCTTTTATATACTTTTCTGTTTTTTCATTACATACTTCATCTCCTAAGAAAGCAAATTGTTTGTTAGGCGAATAATTCATAATAAAACCAAATTGTTTTACTTTAAATGCATTTAAATCAATAAATGTAACATCATTATCTAAAATTTTTGCTTTATCACCATTCTCTACAATGTTCAATTTTATCATTGTTCCTACATATTTTAAAAGTCCCGCTGGTATTAGTGTTTCTGACATTATTTTTATTGCATTAATAACTAAATCATTTCCATATATGTTTAGTGGTATTTCATATCCTCTATTATAATACCTCACATATTCACGCACTATCCATATAACACCTAGTATATGGTCTATATGTGTATGTGATATAAATATATTTTTTATTTTTTTCATTTCTATATTTGCAGCCTTTAGATTGTTTATTATTCCATTTCCTCCACCTGTATCTACTAAAAAATATTCATCATTTTTTTCTAATGCAAAACATGTATTATAACATTTTGTTACAGATCCATGTCCTGTTCCCAACACAACTATTTTCATTATTTTCAATCACCCTTTTTGTATAATATTCATTGTAGTAAATATTATCATATTCTGTTGAAATAAGCAATATTTTATTGTATATTTTTCAGTGAAATCATCTTATCATCAAACTTGCTAATCATTTTTGCACAATTAACTAATTCTTTTGAAGTCTTTTTATTAACTTCTTGTTCAGTTTTGTATTTTACCTTATGCTCAAAACTTGCCCAGAAATCCATTGCAAGAGTCCTTATCTGTATTTCACATTTTACATATATAGTTTTCTGAGATAATTTTACAGGTACCTCTACAATCATGTGATAGCTTGAATATCCACTTGGTTTTGGATTTGTAACATAATCTTTTTCATTTAATATATGTATATCTGGTATTTGTTTTACCAAATCTTTAATAAAAAATATATCATCTTTTAATGTACATACAATTCGCATTCCTGCAATATCATTAATCTTTTCAATCAAATTATAGTATGTCTTTTTATATTTTTTCTTTTCCATTTTCTTTACTATACTTTTTGGCTCTTTTATTCTTGTATCTATGTGATCTATTAAATCATAATTATACATTATTTTGAATTCTTCTTTAATTATATTCATTTGTAGTTCCAACTGTTTTAATGCTGATTGATAAAAAAACATGAGTTTATCAAATGGTTCATCTTTAACATCCAATTTTTCCTCTTTATTTTCTAAAAAGTTTTCATGTCAATTCATTTTCACTCATACTCCAAACTCCTTCCATATTTTGCTTGGTAATTTTATACTGTTAGTTTATATGTATTTTGTTATGAAAGTATTCCTGATTTGTGTTTTTTGTGTGAAATGTTGAATTTTAATTTTTTTATTGATATAATTCTTTTAAACAAATAACAAGGAGGAATTAATATGTCTACACCACATAATGAAGCAAATTTAGGGGATATTGCAAAAACAGTTATAATGCCAGGTGACCCACTTAGAGCCAAATATATTGCAGAGAATTTCATGACTGATATAAAATTGGTAAATTCAGTTAGAGGAATTTATGCTTACACAGGAAAATATAAAGGAAAAGAAATTACTGTAATGGCTTCTGGTATGGGAATGCCAAGTATGGGAATTTATTCATATGAATTGTATAAGTTCTATAATGTTGAAAATATTATTCGTATAGGTTCTTGTGGTTCTTATAAACCTGAATTAAAATTATTTGATATCGTACTTGCTGAAAACACTTTCTCAGAAGGGAATTTTGCTTTAACTTTAAATAACGAAAATTGCCATATCATAAGTAGTAATAATGAATTAAATTCTGTAATAATAGCTACTGCTAACAAATTAAATATTTCAATATTAAAAGGAAATACTGTTTGTACTGATTGTTTTGATCTTTATATGACAGATGTTAATCAGTTCTTAGCTAGAGTTCCAGAAGGATTTAATCCTGTTAGTGCTGAAATGGAAGCTTTTGCACTATTTTACGTTGCTAAAGTTCTAAATAAAAAAGCTGCTTGCCTTATGAGTGTTGTTGATTCTAAATTTATTAAAGATGTTGCAACACCAGAAGAAAGACAAACTGGTCTTAATAATATGATTAAAGTCGCTTTAGAAAGTAGTATTTCACTATAAATTAAGTATTCCATTGAAGAAATTATATTAAAACAATTTATTTAGATTTTTCACTTGACATATACAAACATTCGTTTTACAATGTATGCAAAGTTATAGAGATTGGAAGTGATGTTTATTTATGAAAAATGAACCTATGAAAACTGAAATAATAGTAAAAGATACACCTATAAGTGTTATGAGAATTGATAAAACAGATTTTATATCATTAACTGATTTAGCTAAATACCAAAATTCAAGTGATCCATCTTTTACAGTAAAAAACTGGTTAAGAAGAGTTAGTACAATTGATTATATAGGTCTTTGGGAACAATTACATAATGCTAATTTTAATTTGGTCGAATTCGACCAAATTAAAACTGAATATGGAAAAAACTCTTTTGCTATGTCTCCTACACAATGGATAAAAAGGACAAATAGTATTGGAATTATTGCCAAAAGTGGTAGATATAGCATCGGAACATTTGCACATCCAGATATTGCATTTGAATTTGCTAGTTGGTTAAGTCCAGAATTCAAATTATATTTAATAACTGAATTTGAAAGATTAAAAATCAATGAAGCATATCAGAATAAAATTGAATGGTCTGTCAAAAGAGAATTATCTAAAACTAATTATATTATTCATACAGATAGTATAAAAGAATTTATTGTTCCAACATTAACTGAAAAACAAAAACAATATGTATATGCAAATGAAGCTGATGTTTTAAATGTTGCTTTATTTGGAATGACAGCAAAAGAATGGAGAGATAAAAATCCTAATTTAGATGGTAATATTCGAGATTATACAGATATTTTACATTTAGTTGTTTTAGCAAATCTTGAAAATTTAAATGCTGAAATGATAACAATCGGAATTTCTCAAAGTGAAAGAATTGTAAAACTGAATAATACAGCTAAAAAACAATTAGAATTATTAAAAAATAATAGTAGTATTCATAGACTAGAGAAAATGGATGAAAAATTAAAATTAAAGTAATCAATTATGCTATAAGGAAGAAGTAAATTAAATCTAGATTTAATTTACTTCCTTACTGAAAAAATGGTAACCAATAACATTTTTGCTGTTTATTTACATTTTATTTGGCATTTCAATTCCAAGTAATCCTGCTCCTGTTTTCAATATTATTCCAGCAGAATAAGTTAAATATACACGAGCATTTTGAAGATTTTTATCATCATTAATAATCTTATTTTCATTATAGAAATTGCTATAAGCTTTTGCAACATCTATTAAATATCTTGATAAAATTGATGGTTCATTTTTGTCTGTAACTTGTACTAAAACATCTTCAAAATCATAAATTAATTTTAATAATTTAATTGAATATTCATCTTGTAATAATTCTGAATTAACTTCTGAAATATCTGGAACTCCACCTGCTTTTTCAATAACACTCTTAGTACGTACATAAGTATATTGAATATATGGTCCTGTTTCTCCTTGGAAATTTAAAATTGTATCCCAATCAAATATTTCATCTTTAACTCTATTATTTGCTAAATCATTAAATATTACTGCACCAACACCAACTTTTTTAGCTACTTCATCTTTGTTTTCAAGTTCTGGATTTTTTTGTTCAATTATAGCTTTTGCTCTTGAAATAGCTTCATTTAGTAAATCACTTAGTTTAATACTTGTTCCTTCTCTTGTTGACATTTTTCCTGTTGGTAATAGTACCATTCCAAATGCAACATGTTCTAATCCATTAGTATATTTTTCGTCTAAACCAAGTAACTTAGCAACTTCAAATACTTGTTTAAAATGTAGTACTTGTTCATATGAAGTAATATACAATGCTTTGTCAAAATCATATGTACGTGCTCTATACATAATTGCTGCTAAATCTCTTGTTGCATATGTTGATGAACCATTACTCTTTTCAATAATGCATGGTGTATTTATTCCTTTATCTTCTAAGTCTATTATTTTAGCTCCCTCTGATTCTACTAATTTTCCAGTTTTATTAAGAATCTCTATAACCTCTGGCATTTTATCAGAGTAAAATGCTTCTCCATTCCAAGAATCAAATTTACTTCCTAATATATCATACACTTTTTGGAATTCTTTTAAACTTAGTTCTCTGAACTTTTGCCAAATTTCTACACAATATTTGTCTCCATCTTCAAGTTTTTTAAAATTATTTCTACAATTTTCTAAAACCTTCTCATCTTCTTTACATGCTTGATTTATTCTTATATAAATTTTAGTTAATTCATCTATTGGATTTTCTTCAATATTGTATTCATTTCCCCATAATTTATATCCTTCAATTAATTTTCCAAATTGAGTTCCATAATCTCCTAAATGATTTATTCCTGTTACATTATACCCTAAATATTTATATATCTTATATAATGCTGCACCTATTACAGTTGAACGCAAATGTCCTATATGAAATGGTTTTGCTATATTAGGTGCTGAATAATCTATTACTATATTTTTGCCATTTCCAATTGTTGATTTTCCGTATTCTTTATCTTCAGACATTTCGTTTAATACTTCTTCTACTAATATTTCTTTGTTTATAAAAAAGTTTAAATATCCGCCTACTACTTCAATTTTGGTTATTTGATTTTCATCTACTTTGATATTTTCTTTAATATCATTTGCAATCATTTGTGGTGCTTTATGTAATTCTTTTGCTAATCTAAAGCAAGGAAATGCATAATCTCCATTTTCTGAGCCCTTTGGTTTTTCTATTGACATTTCTATTTCGGTTTCATTTATGTTTACTACTTTTGATATTGCATTCGCAACTATATTTTTAAAATTTATCATTTTTCTCTCCTTTTCAAAAATATTATATTACAATTTTTACGATTTTACAAGCTATTTGTTTCTTAATAAAATTGAAAGAAGAAATCTGTTGCAGAAATTTCTTCTTTCAATCTCATTTATGGATATTATTTATCTCTCTTCATCATTCCAAAACTTTCTGTACGTTTCTTCCGCTTTCCTTTTTTCTTCTCCAGTCATAGACTCCTTTTCATTTTTGATACTCCCAAGATATTTAGGCATAATTTTTCCTACTTATAATTATTATATGAGAATTAATTGTTACAAACTAATAATACTGTTTCATATTATAACATAAAAACACCTATTTGTCAGTATTTTTGGATAAAAAAAGATTACATCTCTAATTCTTGACATTTTTTACTTGTATGTTATAATGTATTCGTCTTTAAAAAATATACACTTTTAAGGAGGGCACTGTATGAATAGACGGCCTTTAACAATTGAATTTACCGGACTTCCTAATTCTGGTAAAACTACGTTGATTCACAATCTTGAAAGTTCACTTTTGGCTCAAGGAATCAATGTACAAATTATGCAAGAAGATGCTGAACTTGTCCCTAAAGAAATTCCAAAGAAAACATGGATACGTAATGTTTGGATAACCTTTGGACAGTTACAATCTTTGCTGGAAATTCCATATTCCCAGGCTGACATCATTCTGTTTGACAGAGGATACTGTGATGCATTATTTTGGGCAAATTTCTTATTCAAACAAAATGTTTGCTCCAAAGCCGAATCATCGTCACTTTTAAAAATTCTTCATGAAATGAATAACTCATTTTGTGTTTTTCCAGATTATCTTTTTGTAATCGATGTTTCAGTAGAAGAATCTTTGAAAAGACGTTATGCTTCTGGCGGTGATGCACCTGTACTTACAAATCAAGAATTCTTAAACTTTTATAAAAAAGAACTTGATTGTTTTTACGAAACTGTTACCTGTCCAATGTGGTATCTAGACACATCTAATATGACAATTGATGAAGTAAAAAATAACACATTAAAGAAAATTATGCAGTTACTGGATGAATAACCACTCAAAAGAGCTAATGCTGATACATTAGCTCTTTTAGTTTTTTATATCTTGGAAACTTCTGCTCCATGTTTAGTGTCTTTAACACTATATCCTTTTTGAGCAATCAAATCTCTTAATCTGTCAGATTCAGTCCAATTCTTTTCATTTCTTGCAACTTTTCGTTGTTCTACTAATTCTAAAATCTCTTGTGGGATTTCTTCTTCTCTTTTTTCTGTAATTTTCAATCCCAAAACAGTATCGAATTTTTCTAGTAATTTTGCAATTTTAGGTGATTTATCTTGATATTTTACAGCTTCCCATACTGCACTCATTGCAAGAGGCATGTTTAAATCATCATTTATAGCTTGATGAAATTTATTTTCAATTTCAGAAATTATTGTGCCATCCACATCTGCCATTCCTGTCAAATGTTTTTGATATCCATCACGTAGTCTTGTCAATGCTGTACTTGCAGCTTCTATGCCTTCCCATGTAAAATTTAATTTACCTTTATAATGGCAAGAAAAATTAAATAATCTATATACTAATGGATCATATCCTCTTTTTATAATATCATCTAATAAATATACATTTCCTAAGCTTTTTGACATCTTTCCACCATTTATTAATAAATACTCTCCATGCATCCAATAATGTGCTGGTATTTTGCCACATGCACCTTTACTTTGTGCAATTTCATTTTCATGATGTGTTGGAATTAAGTCTATACCTCCTGTATGTATATCAAATACTTCTCCTAAATATTTTTGGCTCATTGCAGAACATTCTATATGCCATCCTGGATAACTTGGTCCCCAAGGGCTATCCCATTTCATTAAATGATTTTCTGGTGCTTTTATCCATAATGCAAAATCATATGGATTTCTTTTTTCTGGGTCAACTTCTACTCTTGCTCCTGCTTTTTGTTCTCTAAGGTTTATTCCTGATAATATCCCATATTCATCTAATTTAGATACATCAAAATATATAGCAGTAGAAGTTTCATATGCATATCCGTTTTCTATTATTTTTTGTACCATTTCAAGCATTTCTTCAATATGGTCGGTTGCTTTACAAATGACTTCAGGTATCTCTACATTTAATCTTTCTAAATCTTTAAAAAACAATTTTGTATAGTACTCTGCTATTTCCATTGGAGTCTTGTGCTCTTCTCTTGCTGACTTTAACATCTTGTCTTCTCCTTCATCTCCATCTGAAACAAGATGTCCTACATCTGTTATATTCATTACCTGTTTTACTTCATATCCATTATATTCAAGCACTCTTCTTAATGTATCTTGAAATAAATTTGTTCTCATATTTCCTATTGTTGCATCTTTATATACTGTTGGTCCACATGAGTACATCTTTACCTTTTTGGGTTCTAATGATTTAAACAATTCTTTTTTCTTTGTTAATGTATTGTAAAAAAATATATCCATTATGTGCCTCCTTTACTTTATTAGTAAACACAGGAAATATAAATTTCCTGTGTTTATTCTTGGTTATCTGATGAATTTTCACCAGTCGTATCTCCACCAGTATTATTTCCAGTATTATCTCCTGTATTTTCTCCTGTATTTTCTCCCGTATTTTCTCCCGTATTTCCACTATTGTTTCCTCCTGATTCTGGCTTATCAGGTTTGGTGGTTGTTCCATCATCAGTTGATGGCTTAACATTTGTATTTGTATTTCCATTATCTGGTTTATTTGTTTCATTGTCTTTTGGCTTTTCTGTTGTTGTATTTGTTTCTTGCGGTTTTTGAACTTCTTCTGGTTTAGTATGTATTGTACAATATTCTGTAGGAGCTTTTCCCATTGTTGAATTTATCCCTGGTGTTGTCCACAATTCTAATCTTTCTTTTTCTACAACATAATTTGATGATCTTCTTTCTGTTTCTGGACAATATTTAGTTGCTAATTCACCTGACTCTGTACATACTGTATATTGACTCTTATGTGCATCACATTCCTCTGGCAAATGTCCTTCTACAAATATTTCTTCATAAGTATTCGAACATTTATCAGTTGCAAGTCTTCCACTTGTTCTACATACTTTTTCGTGAACGATTTTTTCTGGTTCTTTAAATTCTGAATTTTCTAGTCCCTTGTGAATTTCTGACATTATTCCTGAGAATAACTGTCCTGCTGGGTTCGTTCCAGGGAAACTTATTCTTTCTGGATCATCAAATCCATACCAAGCAGCACATGCATAATAATTTGTAAATCCACATAGCCATCTATCTTTAGAACTGTTTGTAGTTCCTGTTTTTGCAGCTACATCAATTCCATTAATTGCACAATATTTAGCAGTTCCTGCATATCCATCAGCTCCATTTACAACTGACTGCATTAAACTTTTTATTATATATGCTGTTTCTGCTGAACATACTTTTTCTGTTTTTTGTTTTGGTTCTAAAACAACTTTTCCATTTGAATCCTCTACTTTAGAATAAAATGTTGGTTCTATATAGGTTCCGTCATTTGCAACCATTGCATATGCTCCTGCCATTTCTAATGGACTTACACCATATGTCATTCCTCCAATTGCTATTGCTAAATTTTCATCATTGTGAGCTTTATTTTGCTTTGATGTTACTAATGAAGAAATACCCATTTTTTGCATATATTCTATTGATTTTTTTGGTGTTAATTCTGCCATAATTTTTACAAATGGTATGTTTTGTGAAGTTGTTACTGCTGTTCTTACTGTTCTTAATCCTGTAAAACTATTATAGTTTTGTGGTGCATAGTCTTTTCCAAATGTTGTTTCTAAATCCGCATAAATTGTTGCAGGTGTTACTATTCCTTCTTCAACTCCTGGCAATATATCAGCTAAAGGTTTTATTGAAGAACCTGTTTGTCTTAAAGAACTTATTCTGTTTAGTCCTCTTGATGTAGTTTTTTCTCCTAATTGTCCAACTGCTCCAACAACTTTTCCTGTTGAAGGTTCTATTACTACTGCTGCCCCTTGTGCAAGTACAGCTGAACCATCTGCGTTTTTATTTTTCTTTGATTTTAAATTATATTTACTTTTCTTAGCTTCTGCTTCCATTACGCTTTGAATAGATGATACTTGTGTTGAATATATTTTCAATCCACTAGTTTGTAAATATGTTTCTGCTGCATCTTTTGATATCTGTTTTTCATCCATTATTTGCTTTGTTAATTGCGTAATTAGTGCATCAGTATGTGAAGAATATACATTTCCTTTAACTCCATTTTCAAATTTAAATCCTGCATCAACTTCTGCAACAGCATTATCATATTCTTCCTGTGTTATGTAATCAAATTTTTTCATTTGTGATAATACTGTTTTAGTTCTTTTTGCAATTTTCTCTGTTACATCATTTCCTGAATATGGATTATATGAATTTGGTGAATGGTTTATTCCAGCTAAAAATGCACATTGTGCAATACTTAAATCTTTGGCAGATTTGTTGAAATAGTATTCTGAACCGATTTCAACTCCATGTTTTTCACTTCCACCATTTCCTATATATATTAAATTTAAATATAATTCTATTATTTGGTCTTTTGACATTACTTTTTCAATTTGATATGCTTTTGACCATTCTTTTAATTTTCTTATTACACCAGCTGCACCACTAGATGCCTTTTCTTGGGTTACATTTTTTACAACCTGCTGTGTTATTGTACTTCCACCACCTGCTGTAGACTTTCCACCATGTGTTACAAATGAAAGTATTGCAGCTCCCGTTCTCTTTAAGTCTACACCATGATGCTTTTCGAACCTTTCATCTTCAATTGCAACATATGCTTTTGGTAAATATGTTGACATTTCTTCTAGTGTTATTATCTTTCTGCTTTCATCTCCATTTAATTCTGCAAGTACATTTCCGTCAGTATCTACAATTATTGAGTTCTCTTTCATTATTAAATCTGACATATCGATTGAAAAGACATCTTTTCCAAGTCCAAATATTAAACCTATTCCAACACCGGCTCCAACAACAACTAATATTACTAATATAATTAATAATATTTTTAGTGCTATTGCTAGTTTTGGATGCTTGTACTTAAATTTCATTTTTGTATCTTTTTTTCTTGGTTTTATAGCCTTATTATTACTTTTTTTTCTTTTTTTCCCCATATCTTTTTTCTTTCCTTTCTCAAGGATTTTATTTTTAAACATTTGACAACATTATAATACAATTCTATAAAAAAGAAAAGCTTTTTAAGAAAATCTTTCGATTTTTCCATTTTCTCCTATAACTTCTTTTATTGATACTTTGTTTTTAGCAATTTTTCTTTTTATATTATAAAATGTGTCTTTCATATATAGTTTAGCTTCTAGTAAGTCCTTTGCTTTAAATTTGTTACAATTTTCTCTCCATATTATTTCTTCTCTTCCTACTTCAATTTCATAGTCGTTTATATTTATTCCATTGAAACGTTTTGATTTTATCTTCATATCACCTTCTATATTAATTATTACTGCTGTTTCATTTATTTTATATCTATTTAATACCTCTTTATTAAAATCTAAATTTAATATAATTTGTGACTTGGCTAAACTCTTTTTTTGATTGTTTGAAATTACTATTAATATTCCATTTTTTTCGTATAATTCTTGCTCTGTTTTTTTCAATTTTTCTATATGATTTGTGACAATTGAAACTCTTTTGTATTGCATCGCTAAAGTTTTTATTATTTCTATCGTATAATCTGTTATTTCATTTGTTGTTATTGCAACTTCTATTTCTTCCTTTTTTATATTTTCGCATGTTACCACATATTCTAAAATTTCTAATGCCAAATATTTTTGTAACCATTTTCCATCAAAAATTTTTATATTATTGGCATTTAATGCAGTTATTAACTCCTTACATTTATATAATTCTTTACTTATTACTACACATTCGACATCATCTTTTTTGATTCTTTTTACTATTTTTATTACATTTTTTATATTCTCTAAATTAGAATATATTTCTAGATTATCTTGTTTTAATTTACACTTACACATACAAAATTTAGGCTTATCCTTTTTTTCTAAATAATATGTTCTCATTAGCTCACCTCTAATTGATGTGTATGTAATTCTTATATTATTTATTACAAAAAAAAGAAACTTCAAGTCATCCTCTTGAAATTTCTCTTTCGTTTAATTTTCTGTATCATTCTTTTTTAGTTCATCTTTTATTATCGTCCAAATATTTGAAGTCTCCATGTCTTTTTTCCAACATGATGCCCCACCTAAATTATATTTTGTGACAAGTGAAACTTTTTCTTTTATTGATGTTCCATCTTCAATCCACATTTTTATAGTATTTTTTCCAGAAGCATATTCTATATAATATTGCTTTAGAGTATCATCCCACTGTTTTTCAACATTGTTTGGAATTTTTATGTTCATCATAGATATAACACTTCTATCTTTTATTGTTCCATCTTGTGTGATAGTCCATTGTCTTGTATATAATGGCATACCTAATATTATTTTATTTGTATCAACTTCATCATAATCAATAATTTTCTTTAAACTTGTTTCCACCCAATTCAAGCCTGCAGTTGTACCAGGTTTTGAACTTGATGCTCCATATTGGTCATATGCCATAAACACTAAGTAATCAGCTACATGCCCTAATACATTTCTATCAAAACACAATGACCAGTTTGGATCTCCATCTGGTGCTGTAACATCTACTGATGTTACTATTTTCATTTCTAACATACGTGGTACAAGTTCAATTATAAATCTCGAATATTTATCTTTGTCTGCTTCATACATGTTTTCAAAATCTATATTTATTCCATCTATATCATATTGTGCACACTTTTCTACGATACTTTGTATTAATTGTTGCCTTTTACTATAACTATTTAATATCGTAGATGTAACTTTTATTCCTGCGTCTGCATTTGATATCATTGGCCACACTTTATATCCATTTGAATGCGCCCAATTTATATATGCAATTCCTGCATCTCCAACATTGTCTTTTAATGTTCCGTCATTTTTATCCAAATAGAAAAATGATGGCGATACAACATTTACGCCGTCTATAACTTGTCCTGTTCTATCTGGTGCTTTTACATATTGTGAATAGTAATCCCAAAACATATCTACTTTTCCTGTAATTTGTTTTGTTTGTTCTTTAGCTTCTCTTGTAATTGTTATTTCATACAACTTACTTGTTTTTACATAACCTAACATTCCACTTTGAGTTCTAATTTTAGTCCAGCCTTTTTCTGAAATCTCATTATTATTGTTTTTTATTACTATTACTTGGTTATCTTTTTCAATTTTATCTACTGTCTTTGAAAAGCCTTCTTTTTTAGCTTTTACAGAAACATCTGATTTTGTTTTTGCTTGTACTTGTTCTTTTTCTAGTGAATCAATTACTATTATTTTTGAATCTGCTATATTGTCTATCTGTATATCATATACATCCTTCATTTCACTAATAGGTAAATATACTGTTTCATTTTCTTTTATTGCATGTGCACTAGTTTTTTTAGTTGAACCATTTAATGTTAATTTATTTGATTCAAAACCTATACTCGCAATTTTATCATCATATGTTGTAACAATTTCATTTATCTCATCTTCAATATATATATATTTGTCAAAGAAATTCTTCATATCATCTATTGACATGTATATAACTCCATCTTCAACTCTTATATCATTTTTTAGTCTTTCTGTTTTATTTGAATTATTTATTATCACACTTATTTTGTCACTTGCTTGTTGCTCTTTAATAAAATCTTCTGCTTTAATTAATATAAATACAATTACAAATAATACTGCTAGCAGTATTAACATTCTCTTTAGCATTTTATTATTTTTGTTTAGTTGCTTCATTTGTTTTTCTCCTTATTTTTTTATTTTATTATATTATAATAGACGGAAAATAGCAAGAATATTCTTGCTATTTTGTCAAATTTTAATAACTACATTTTTCTGAATACTCCAGCAACTTTTCCTAATATTTTGCAATCTGGTACTATTATTGGGTCCATTGTATGGTTTTCTGGTTGTAGACGTATATGTCCATTTTCTTTATAAAATGTTTTTACTGTTGCTTCATCTTCTATTAATGCTACAACTATCTCACCATTACTTGCATTATCTTGTTTTTTTACTAAAATATAGTCTCCATCTAAAATACCAGCTTCTATCATACTTTCTCCTCTTACTGTTAGCATGAAACTTTCACTATTACCCACAAAGTCTATTGGAATTGGGAATGTGTCTGTAACATTTTCGACTGCTAGGATTGGTTGTCCTGCTGTAATTTTTCCTATTACAGGAACATCCACTAACTCTCTTTGTGTATAGAAGTTTTTATTTTCTTTTATTATTTGTTGCCCATCAGTTCCTTTTATAACTTTTAGTGTTCTTCCTTTTTTATCTTCTTTTTTTATGTATCCTTGTTTTTCTAGTTTTGCTAAATAAGCATGTACTGTCGCAGTAGAACTTAATCCAATTGCTTTTCCTATTTCTCTTACAGATGGTGGATACCCATTTTCAATTACCTGCTCTTCAATAAATTTTAATATTGCTTTTTCCTTTCTAGTAGTTTCAGCTCTAGTTCCCATTTACATCACTTCTCCTTTTTTCTATGCAATTATAATATCATACAAAAAAAGAAATGTCAAACAAATTTTTGACATTTCTTTATTTTGTTATTTTCTTTATTTCGTATTTTATAACTCCAGCTGGTGCATTAACTTCAACTGTTTGGCCTTTTTTAGCTCCTAAAAGTGCTTTTCCTATTGGTGATTCATTTGAAATTTTATTTTCAGCTAAATTTACTTCTGTTGAACCAACTATAGTATATTCTACTTCTTCATCAAATTCAACATCATATAATGTTACTGTGTTTCCTATTTGTACTGTTTTTGTATCTATTTCACTTTCGTCAATTATTTTTGCATGTCTAATTTTACTTTCTAATTCTGCAATTTTAGCTTCATTTTCTGCTTGTGCATTTTTTGCTTCATCATATTCTGAATTTTCTGATAAGTCTCCAAATCCTAATGCAACTTTTATTCTTTCTGCAATCTCACTTCTTGCTTCTGTTCTTAGTTTTTCCAATTCTTTCTCAAGTTTGTCATAACCTTCTTGTGTTAATATTACTTCTTTTTCTTCCATGTTTATCACATTCCTTTCTAAGCAAACTCCGGTTGAACCATTGTTTTGCATGGTATATACGATAAAGAGCGACTTACTAGCCGCCTTTATATTTAACATTTAGTATGATACTGCATTTTTTATTTTTTGTCAAGTTCTTTTTCCAAAATTTTGCATTTAATCTTTTAGTAAATCTTTTCCACTTTTTAAATAATCTGCTCCTGAGAAAATAGTTGCAACAACTGATATTACCAATAATATTGTTGATATCAAGTTAATTACATAATCAGCTCCTGTTAAGCCTCCTTTAAAGCAATCCCAAAATGAATTTTTATCAAACATAACTAAGATTATTGCAATCATTTGTGTTACAGTTTTTAATTTTCCCCAAATTGATGCAGCAATTACTTGACCACCTTTTTCAACTGCAACTAACCTATAACCTGACACTATAAATTCTCTTGCTAGTACTATAATTGGAATCCATGCTGGAATTTTGCCTAATTCCACTAATAATACCATGGCAGTTAATACTAGAATTTTGTCTGCTAATGGGTCTAAAAATTTCCCAAATGTTGTGACTTGATTTCTTGAACGAGCTATATAACCATCAAGTTTGTCTGTTATCGATGCAACTATAAATATCAATTCCATAAAAAAATAGGTTAAAGGTAATCCTAAAAAATCACCTTTTAAATTCAAATATGGTATTATTGCCATAACTGGTACTAATATTATTCTAAATATTGTTAATTTATTTGCTAAATTCATTTTCATTCTTTATTATTTCCTTTCTATGTATGTACTTGTTGCAATTATTTTTTTAATAATTCTATTGCTTTTTGCAATTGTGTATCATCTTTTCTCTCAACTGTAAGTGGATTTGTAATTGTCTCTGGTAATTCTATTTTCTCATTTGGTTCTATTCCTACTCCATTAATTTTAGTTCTATTTGGTGTATAATATTCTTCTACTGTAACTTTTAATCCTGAACCATCTCTTAAAGTTAAAAATTGTTGTATTACACCTTTTCCATATGTTGTAGTTCCCACTATTGTAGCTTCATTTAAATCTTTAAGTGCACCTGCTAAAATTTCTGATGAACTTGCAGAATTTTTATTTACAAGTACCACAATTGGCATATCTATTAAAACATCTTCTTTAGATTTTTCTACTTTTTCTTTTCCATCTTTGTCAACTGTTACTAACAATTCTTTACCTTTAGGAACTATGTAATCAGCTATTTTTAATGCCTCTTCTACTAATCCTCCACCATTGTTTCTTAAGTCTATTATTAATGAATCAATTCCTTGTGCCTTTAACTCTTCATATTTAGATTTGAAGTTTTCTGCTGTATTTTCATCAAAACTCGTAACTTCTAAATATCCTATATTATTATCTAATTTTTCTGCTATTACTGGATTTGTTGTTATTTTTTTTCTTGTTATTTCAAATGTTTTTATCTCTTGGCCTCTTTGAATTTCTAGTTTTACCTTTGTTCCTTCTGCACCTTTTATATTATTTGCAGCTGCTGTCATATTTTCCCCTGTATATTCTACATCATTTATTTTCTTTATGATATCTCCTGGAAGAATTCCTGCTTCTTCTGCTGGACTATATTTTATTGGTGTTAAAACAACTATTGTATTGTCTTTAGTGTTTTGTGACATATATATACCAATTCCAACATAATTTCCCATTAAATTTTGAGTATAATCTTCCATCTCATCTTTTGGAATATATTCAGTATACTGATCTCCTAAAGATGAAACATATCCTTCAATTGCTCCATCTATTGCCTTATCTTCATCAATATCATTTAGATAATATTTTTTTAATATACTTTTAATATTCTTTAATGATTTTGTTAATTTGTCATCACTTGATGATGAAGCGCTAAATAATGAAGAAATTGTTTGGTCTCCATCACTTAAATTATATTTTTTAGTTATATATATAGTTGTAAATATAAATGTCAAAAATGCTGTTAATACAACTAACATAACAATTTTGTAAAATCTTTGTCTTTTTAAATATTTTTCATCTTCCATTTTAGTTTGCCTTTCTTATTTAATTTTACAGATAATTCATTGGGTTTACTCTTGAATCTTGCCCATATGCAGTAGCTGAATATTTGTAGCTATATGGAGACACTCTCACTTCAAAATGTAAGTGTGGGCCAGTTGAATTTCCGGTACTTCCACTTAGCATTATTTTCTCACCTTGTTTTACAGTTTGACCTGGTTTCACACATATAGAACCTCTTGTTCCATGCCCATAATATGTTTGCATTCCATTTGCATGTCTTATTACTACATGAGTTCCATAGCTTGAAGTTAAATCAGCTGTTGTCATAACAACCCCATCTGCTGCAGCTACTACTGTAGTTCCTGATGATACAGCCCAGTCAACTGCTCCATGGAATTTTCCACTTGAATAATAGCCATTTGTTGATACAGTTCCACCTGATATTGGTTTTATAAAATATCCTGAACCTGATGGTGTATTAGAATTAGAACCTGAATTTGAGCCAGAATTCGAATTGTTATTTTTTTTGTTTTGTTGTCTTTGAAGTTCCTCTAATTGTTTTTGATATTTAGCCTCTGCATCCTTTACTGCTTTTTCAATCTGTCTATTATCTGCTTCTAATTCCTCTATCTCTTTTTGAACTGTTTTTTCATCTTGAGTTAGTTTATCAGCATAACTTTGTTTTTCGCTTTTTAATGCTTGTAATTCTTTTACTTTAGCTTGTTGTTCTGTTAGTGATGCATCTAATTCTTTTTTACTATTTTCCAAATCTGATTTTTCGCTTTCGATTTGAGCTTTTTGTTCTTTAGTTGACTGTATTAGTTCTTTATCTGATTCAAACAATTCTGATGCAGCATAATATTTTGCTAAAGCATCAGTCATACTTGATGCTGTTAAAAAGACATCTAAATATGATGTTTCACTTCTTTCATACATTGCAACAAGTCTTGTATCTAGTAATTCTTCTTGTTTAGTATATTCTTCTTGCTTTTGTTGTATGTCTTTTTCTTTGTCTGCTATTTTATCTTTCAAATTTTGAACTTTATCTTGTAAATTGTCTATCTCTGTTTCAGAGTCAGAAATTTTTGAAATTAATCCTTCAACAGTTTTCATAGTTTCTGATTTTTCGTTTGCTAGTTCTTGTTTTTTTTCTTTTGCTTCGTCTATTTTATCATTATTTTCTGATGTCTGTTTTTGTGCATCATCTTTTTTTTGTTGTACTTCCTTTTTTGTAACTGCAAATACATTTAAACTTTGTGAAAGTAAAATTATCGATATTGTAATTCCTATTATTTTAACTATAGTTCTTTTCATACTATTTCTTCCTTTCAATACTATATCTTATTCTTTAGATAAATTTTGGATATCTTTCTCATTTAGTAAATAATCCATTGGGTTTACTGTCTGCCCATTTATTCTTATCTCAAAATGTGCATGTGGTCCTGTTGAATATCCTGTTGACCCAACTTTTAAAACTGGTGTTCCAGCTTCAACCTCTTGTCCTACTTCTACTAAGATTTCACTTCCATGTGCATATAAAGTTTGCACTCCTCCACCATGATCTATAATAACCATATTTCCATATGCCGGATTTAATGTTGCTTTTGTAACTACTCCTTTTGCTGCCGCTACAAAATCTGCTCCCATTGGTGCTCCTATATCAGTTCCCGTATGTAATTTATATGCACCTGTTATAGGATGAACTCTCATTCCATATTCTGATGTTATTGTTGTGTATCCTGGTATCGGCCATGTCATAGCACCACCTATATAATCTTTGCTAATACTATTTAATGCCAGGAATTTAATTTCTGATTCTATTGATGAAACCTGTGAATTGTAATCATCTATTTTTGCTTGTAATTCCTGTTCTTCTGTTGATAATTTACTTATGTAATATTGTCTTAAAGTTTTTATATTAGCTAATACCTGTGCCTTTTTTTGCTTATTTTGCTTGTTTGTAATAATCTGTTGCTTTTGATCTGCCAATGTTTTTTTGGTTGTTTCTATTTCTTCTTTTTGCTGTGTTACTGTCTCTAATAATTGTTTATCATATTCAGCTAATTCTTTCATTGCATAATATGTAGATAAAAACTCAGTTGCGTTTTTAGATTCAAGAATAACTTGTAGGAATTGAAATTTAGGAGTTTCATACATGCTTATAAGTCTTTTATCTAATAATTCTTGAATATTATCATATTGTTCTTGAACCTTTGCCAATTTTTCTTGGTTTTCATTTATTTGCTTAACCAAATCATTTATATTAGTATTAATTGTATTTAGCTCTTCTTGTGATTGTGCAATATTATTGTCCAGTTCTTGCAATTCTTGCATATTTGCTGATATATTATCTTGAACAACTTGTAGCCTATTGTTAGATTCTGTTAATGCCTGATTTATTTGATTTGATTTTTCTTGTAATTCAGTAAGGTCTTGTGCATATACGTAAATGCATAGGCTACAAGTTATTATAAATATTAATATTATCCTAAAAAGCCTATGCATGTAATCCTCTTCCTTTCTATTAAATTAAACTTGTAAATATTTTCTCATTGAAATAGTACTTCCTAATATACCAATTCCAATTCCTAATCCAAGGTAAACCACTAAAATCAAATTAAACATATCAGAGAAATTTAGTAATTTCCAATTAGCCATTTGTAAGAATGATGTGTTAGCCAATTGATTTGCAATTCCAGTATATGCTCCTCCAATTATCGCAACTGATAACAAACCTGAAATTATTCCAATTATTACACCTTCTACTAAAAATGGCCATCTAATAAAACTATTTGTTGCTCCAACATATTTCATTATTGATATTTCTTTTCTTCTTGCATGTACTGTTAATTTTATTGTATTTGAAATTATTGATACTGATATTATTATTAATAGTCCTAATATTCCTGCCGTTACAATTCTAACTCCTTTAGCTAAACTTATTATTTGTGATATAACTTGATTGCTTGAAACTATTTTCTTTACATGTGGTATTTGCTTTATATTTGCTTGCACTTCATTATTCATTTTTAAATCTGTTAATGTTACATTATAAGCTGTTGAAAATATATTTCGTTCTGAATATCCATCAAGCACTTCATCTCCAAGCATATCTTTCATATAATCTAGTGCTTCATCTTTTGAAACAAATTCTGCATTTCTTACTCCATCTATTTCTAAGATTTCTTTTCCTACTTCTTCTATTTCACTATCAGTTGCATCATTGTCCAAAATCACTCGTATTTCTTGTGCATCTGCTACATTTTCTACAAATGCATTTAAATTTTCTCCTATTACAAAGAATAATCCAAATATTAACATTGTTGCACACATTATCATTAGTGCTGACATAGTTGATTTTTTATTTTTAAATAAATTTCTAATTCCTTCTCCTATTAAATAGTTTACTACATTAAACCTCACAATCGTACCCACCTTTTTTATCATCTTTTATTATTACGCCTTTATTTATGTGTATAACTCTTTTTTTCATTTGATCTACTATATCTTTGGCGTGTGTTGCAACAACTACTGTTGTTCCTCTCATGTTAATTTCATTTAACAAATTCATTATATCCCATGCTGTGTCTGGGTCTAAGTTTCCAGTAGGCTCATCTGCAATCAACATTGATGGATTATTTACAAGTGCTCTTGCTAAAGCAACTCTTTGTTGTTCTCCTCCTGATAATTCGTTTGGATACATTTTTGCCTTTCCACTTAGTCCTACTAATGATAATACCATAGGCACTTGTCTACGAATATGTTTTGGTGTTGCTTTTACTATATACATTGCAAATGCTACATTTTCATACACTGTCTTGTCTGGCAATAATCTAAAGTCTTGAAATACAACTCCCATACTTCTTCTTAAATATGGAACTTTACTTTTCTTTAAAAATGTTGTATCTTTTCCGTTTATTATGATGTTTCCTGATGTTGGTTCTTCTTCTTTTAATATTAATTTTATTAGTGTTGATTTTCCACTTCCTGAGGTTCCTACTAAAAATGCAAATTCTCCTTTTTCTATTTTAAAGCTTGCATTTTTTACTGCTTCTGTACCTGTACTATATCTTTTGCTTACGTTTTTAAATTCTATCATTCTACTTTTTTCCTTTTCTTCTTTATAATTTCTGTATTAGCATACATAATTTTTCATTCTTCTTTATAATATCAATAATAGTTTTTTTTTGCAATACTTATAGTAAAAAAAATAACCAGAAAAAAGTTGCTTTTTCTGGTTTTTCCTTATTTATCTCTTTATTTCTTCATTTTTTGTTTTTTGTAAAATTTCTGTAAATTTTATGATATTATAGCTTAGAGTATATATTAATTATTGTCTATAAAATTTTGTATAATACTGATAATATTCCCTGTATTTTGAATATATTTTTTTGGTCTAAATTCCTTAACTCTTTGCAATGCCTCTTCTAATTGTGAAACATCTGTAATTCCTATAATATAACCTAATTTATCAAAGGACTCTACAATGTCTAATTGATGATCATTCACATGTTCTCCATACTTTTTCAATCTTGGTACAGCAATTACTTTTTTTCCTTTTTCTATCGAATTAATTATTGACCCAACTCCACCATGAGTTATTATGTAATCAGCTTGCTGTTCCAGATTCTCTATTGCTGCCTGCACCGGGCTTCGGCGCGGACATTCGCTTTCTGGGATCTGGTCGTTAATTTTTCCGTCCTCTACTAGTTGATCAATTTTCTCTAGTAATCTATGAAAACTATTATTTTGTGTTCCTAACATTACTAATATCATTAATATATTGCACCTCCATATACTGCTTTAGGATATATTTTAAGCATTTCTTTCCACTGCACAATAAATAAATCAGCTATTGGATAAATAAGTCTTCCTGTCGCTGTTTTTCTATTTCTATTGGCAAATGTTTCTATATAAATTATTTTACTTCCAAATAATTTTCCAAGATAACACATTGGTCCTGCAGTATGTGTTCCTGTTGTAACTATGTATTGTGGCTTTATCTTAAAATATAAATATATAGTTTTTAAGCACAAATAGAAATATACAAATATATATCTAAATAATTTTTTCCTCGTTCCATATGGAAGATATGATATTTTATCTCCATATTTTTCTTTTGCTCCGATTGTAGAATTATCTTTTTCTGTAACTATATGATAATCATATTTTTCAAATAATGGCTTTAATTGTTGTAATTCGTTAAAATGCCCTCCTGTGCTTGATATAAATAGTACTTTTTTCTTCTTCATCTTTTATCTTATTCCTTCCACTTGACATAGGACCATCTTGCCTATCTTTTTAATTTTTATTATTTATATTTGTTAAATATCCCGGTGTTCCTGCTGTATCTATTCTTGCATATGTAGCATCTTTATATGTAGTATCAAATTTAGTACCATTTCCTCCTATGATATTACCACAATTCAAAAACATATTAGTAGAATTTGTTACAGCTGAAGTTGTCCAACCTGTATTATTTGTTGAATCATATTCTTTTACATATATAGTTTTCAAATTTGTACATTGATAGAACATTGCTGCCATATTAGTTACATTTTGGGTATTGAAATTACTTATATCTAATTCTACTAACTCATAACAATTTTGAAACATCCCTTGCATATTAGTTATTTTGTCTGTTTTTAAATTATCCAATTTTACAGAAACCAAATTAATGCAATATTGAAACATATTTACTACACTTTTTAAATTCTCAGTATTCCAGCTACTTAAATCCAAATTCGTTAAGCTTTTGCAATTTTTAAACATTTCATCCATAGTAGTAACTTTACTTGTATTCCATTTGCTTAAGTCTAATTCAGTTAGATTATTGCATCCTGAAAATACAGCATACATAGCTGTTACTGAGCTTGTATTTAAATTATTAACATTTAACTTTGTTAAACTGCCATTAAAAGCAAACATATTAGATATATCTTTTGCTGATTCCGTATTCCAATTTTCTATGTTTAGTTCTTTTAGATTAGTACAATGTTCAAATGTTCCTCCATATGACCATCCATTATGTCCAAATTCGGTTACTTTGCTAACATCCCAATTATTTAAATCGAGTTTTTCTAATGAACTACATTTTTCAAATGTTGAAAGTAATGTTGTAACCTTACTTGTGTCCCATTTACTTAAATCTAATTCTGTTAAACTGTTACAATCACTAAACATTTTAGACATATTGGTTACTTGGCTTGTATTAAATCCTGCCACATTCAATTTTTTTAATTGTTTGCATGTGCTAAACATTCCTACCATTGTTGTTACATTTGATGTATCAAAATTGCTCAAATCCAATTCTGCTATTTTTATACAACTATTAAACATATTATTCATGTTAATTATATTACTTGTATTCCAATTTTTCAAATTTAATGAAATTAATTCTGAACAATTGCGGAACATACTTTCCATATTTATAACTTGACTCGTATTGAATCCACTTACATCTATTACAGTTAAGGAATTACACTCCGCAAACATATTTGACATGTTATTAACTTGACTTGTATTAAATTTTGATACGTCTAACGATTCTAATTTTCCGCATCCAAAAAACATACCCAACATATCAGTGCATTTTTCTGTATTAAAGTTTTTTATATCAATTTTAGCTAAAACACTACAAGAAGCAAACATATATCTCATCTTCGTTACTTTACTCGTATCAAAACTACTTAAATCTAGTTCCAACAGACTTTTGCAATTTTGAAACATCCCTTGCATTTCTGTTACATTACCAGTATTCCATTTTTTTAGGTCTAATGTACTTAATGCTGTACAATTACTAAACATACTGTTCATGGATTTTACATTACTAGTATCAAGTTCACCTAATTCAATTTTCACTAATTGAGTACAATTTGAAAACACATATTGCATTTGTTCTATATTATTTGTATTC
>MNRR01000029.1 GCA_001916055.1 Clostridium sp. 28_12 | reverse complement strand
GTCTGGATTCCGCACGTGCAATCGTACGTTATGAAGTAGACGGTGTGCAGTATCAACGCGAAACGATTACTTCATTTACCGATCAGGTAGTAATGGTACGACTGACTGCCAATCGCCCCGGCCAAATTACTTTCAATGCACAGCTTACCTCCCCTCACCAGGATGTTATGATCGCTTCTGAAGAGGGAAACTGTGTAACACTCTCGGGAGTCTCTTCCTTGCATGAAGGATTGAAAGGAAAAGTAGAATTTCAAGGCAGATTGACTGCTAAAAATAAAGGTGGAGAAATAGCTTGCGCCGATGGAATACTTTCTGTAGAGAAAGCCGACGAAGCGATCATCTATGTATCTATTGCAACTAATTTCAATAACTATCAAGACATCACCGGTAATCAGATAGAACGGGCAAAAAACTATTTGGCAAAGGCAATGGTTCATCCGTTCATTGAATCGAAGCGGAATCACGTTGATTTCTACCGACAATATCTGACACGTGTTTCTCTTGATTTAGGAGAAGACCAATATGCAAATGTGACAACCGATAAGCGTGTGGAGAATTTCAAAAACACCAACACCATTTAAGTTTAATACATTATATTCAGAAGAAGAACAGGAATTTAAAGAATTCAACTATACACCAAATATGAAAAGAGATATATGTGTTATAGATCCTGAAACTACAGAAGAATTAAAACCTAGACTTTATTATGATGAAAATGAAGATAAAGTAAAGGGAAAATGTAAATTAAAGCCATATAAATCTTATTTCGCTTTTGAAGTAAGGGAAGATAAGAATGAAAGTGGTAAAGTTTAAGGAGGGGCAATTTACTATGGTAAATAGCACAGTAAATGGAAAGAAAATAGGAAGTGCTGCAGGAAAAGATGATAAGGTAAGATTTAATTATTGTATCTGTGGCAAAAAAAGTAAGAAAAAAGGATTAGATGCAAAGGTAAATGTAGCTAAACCTTCAATATCTTTAATAAGTTCATTAAGAGAAAATGGACAAATAATAAATGAAACTAGTAAATATGTAGCTATAAAAGCATATCCTGGAAAAATCCTAATAAAGAAAAGAAGAGCGAAGATATTACACATTAGAACATAATTATAACTAAAGAGAAGGTGATTATATATGAACTACAAGGTAGAAGGAGCAATAAGAAAAAATAAAAAATATTTTATATTATTTGGAATACTATGGCTATTTATAGCCATAGTATTAATTGTGCCATTAGTTAATGCTTATAATATGCAAGTACCAGCAGGTAGTTCACTTGGAAAAATAGGAATATTTGTAGACTCAATGAAAAATCCTTTTAAGGCATTAGGGTCAATAATAAATAATGGATATATGACATCATATTTAAAATGCCTTGTAGTATTCTCAATAATATTTGCAATATTTTTCATAGTAGGGGTTGCTAGGTCTGCACCTAAAAATGAGTATACAGATTTCGAACATGGTTCAAGTGACTGGAGCAAAAATGGAGAGCAATACACAGTCCTAAATAATAAAAAAGGAATAGTATTAGCAGAAAATAACTATTTACCAGTAGATAAGAGAGGAAACGTAAACGTATTAGTTGTCGGAGGTTCTGGTTCTGGTAAATCAGCATCATATTCAATTCCAAATGCATGTCAACTATTAGGGTCATATGTATTTACAGACCCTAAAGGAGAATTATATGACAAAACAGCTGGATATTTAAAATCACATGGATATGAAATAAAAGTATTAAATTTAGTAAAACCACAAAATAGTGATGGATACAATCCATTACATCATATAACATCAGAAATAGATGTCGACGTTATTGCAAACACAATTGTAAAAGGACAAAAAACAGATGGAGGAGGTTCAGACCCATTTTGGGATGATTCAGCAGAGATGTTATTAAAATCATTGATATATTATTTAATGGCAACAAGACCAGAGGAAGAACAAAATTTAGCAAGCTGTGCAGAATTAGTAAGGGCCGCAAATTCAAATGGAGGAAGTAACTTACTAACAGAATTAATAAGTAAATTACCATATGACCATCCTGCAAGAATGAACTATAAATCTATAGAAATTGCACCAGAAAAAACATATAGTTCAATACTAAGTACATTGCAATCAAAATTAGGAAAATTTGATTCAAAAGAAATAGCAGAATTAACATCAACAGATACAATTGATTTTGAAGAAATAGGAAACAAAAAGACAGCAGTTTATGTAATATCATCAGATACACATACAGCATATGACTTTTTATTAACAATATTCTTCTCACAAATGATTCAGCAATTATATAATTATGCTGATGATAATGGAGGAGCTTTAAAGGTACCAACATATTTTATATTAGACGAGTTTGCTAATATAGGAAAAATACCTGATTTTGATAAAAAGATATCAACATCAAGAAGTAGAAAAATTTCATTTAGTGTAATACTACAGAACTTAGACCAATTAGAAGCAATATATGAAAAATCATATGAAACAATAATAGGTAACTGTGATACACATTTATTTTTAGGAAGTAACTCATATAAAACAGTTGAATATTTTTCAAAAGCACTTGGTGAAAAAACAATTGAAAGAGATAGTATATCAGTAAGTAGAGACAAACAATATTTTAGAACAGGTCAAAGTACATCAGATCAAGTAATGGCAAGAGCGTTGATGACACCAGATGAATTAAGAAGAATGGATAATGATTTATGTATTATTTTTGAAAAAGGAATAAAACCTGTAAAAGCAAATAAATTTTATTATTTTAAACACAGAGATATGGTAAATTCACTAGACAAAGTGAAAGTAAGTCATAATGATATTGAAGAACTAGACAGAGGAACATGGAGAAAATTCAATCCATATAATCCTTGGGTAGAAGATACAACTGAGAAACAAGCTGAGAATCTTAAAGTTGAGTCTTTAGACGATTTATTTGATGAAACACCAGCTAAAAAAGAAGAGAAACCACTTGCTACAGTTGGAGCAATTAATAATAATAATAGTAATGTTGAGAAAAAACAGGGAGTATCATCGCTAGATAGTATGTTTGAAGATGTTTCACCTGTATCAGATGTAAAAACTGCAAATGTTCAACAAGAAAATGATGAAGACTCATATGATTTACAAAAAGAACTTGAAGCTAAATTTGATGAATTATTTGGACCAATGGATGATTAATAATAACCAAAAACTCATATAGTTTTAAACTGTATGAGTTTTTTTGCTGCAGTTTTCACAAAAAAGCAATTTCGGGAATACAAAATTGCACGGAAAAAAAGCGATCTCAGGTGTGCAAAAACGAAAAAATATTCGTAAAAGTATTGCAAAAAAAAATAAAATAATATAAAATGATAAAACAAGAAAAAAGAAAGGAAGAAATAAATATGAAATTTGTACATATAGCAGATATGCATTTTGATTCTCCATTTGCAACATTATCAGACAAAGGAAATTTAGGGGAACAAAGAAGATTAGAACAAAGAAAAATATTCAAAAAAATAATTGAATATATAAAAGAAAATAAAATAGAATATTTATTTATAGCGGGAGATTTATATGAGCATAAATATATAAGAAAATCAACAATAGAATATATAAATAATTTATTTAAAGAAATAGAAAATACAAAAATATTTATAACACCAGGAAATCATGATCCAATTTTAAAAAAATCATATTATAATAATTTTGATTGGAATAAAAATGTATATATATTTAATTCAAATATTCAAAAAATAGAAACAGAGGATGCAGATATATATGGATATGGATTTGATGATTTTTATTGTACAAATTCAGGAATAGAAAATATAGAAATAGAAAATCCAGAAAAAATAAATATATTAATAATACATGGAACATTAAATGGTGCGAATTTAGAAGAAATGCAATATAATTCCATGAATGAAAAAATATTAGAAAATAAAGGATTTAATTATGTGGCATTAGGACATATTCATAAAACAAATTTTGAACCAAATAAAAAAATTATCTATCCAGGTTCAACAATATCATTAGGGTTTGACGAATTAGGAGAACACGGAATGGTAGTTGGAGAAATTACTAAAAATGAAAATAAATTAGAATTTATTAAATTAGATGAAACTGAATATGTAGAAAAAGAAATAAATTGTACAGAAATAAATTCTATTGAAGAATTAATTGAAAAAATAAATGAAATAAAAATAGAAGAAAATAAATTATATAAAATAATATTAATCGGAAAAAGAAATTTTGAAATAAATATCTATGATTTATATAAATATGAATTAAATAAAAAAATAATAAAAATAAAAAATAAAACAAAACCTAATTATAATATAGAAGAAATTGCAAAAGAAAATTCTTTAAGAGGATTATTTGCAAAGGAAATATTAGAAGAAATAAAAAAAGAAAATTATAATGAAGAAATAATAGTAAATGCATTAGAAATTGGAATGGAAATATTAGAATAATAACGGGGGGATTTATTTGAAAATAAATAAAATAAAAATAAATTCATATGGAAAATTAAAAAATAAAGAAATAAATTTAGAAAATAATTTAAATATTATTTATGGAAAAAATGAAAGTGGAAAATCAACATTATTAAAATTTATTTTAAATATTTTTTATGGAGCCTCAAAAAATAAAAAAGGAAAAGATATTTCAGATTTTGAAAAATATAAACCATGGGACTCTGAAGAATATTCTGGAAAATTAACATATGAATTAGATAATAAAAATAAATATGAAATATATAGAGAATTTAATAAAAAAAATCCAAATATATATAATGAAAATGGTGAAGATATTTTAAAAGAATTTAATATTGATAAAAATAAAGGAAGTGAATTTTTTGTTGAGCAAACACAAATAAATGAAGAAATGTTATTAGCAACATCTATTGCAATGCAACAAGAAATTAAAATAGAAAAAAATACACAAAATATATTAATACAAAAAATATCTAATTTATTAGAAACAGGAGAAGATAATATTTCATATAAAAAAGCAATAGAAAAATTAAATAAAATGCAATTAGAAAAAATAGGTACGGAAAGAAGCAGAGAAAAACCAATAAATATTATTCAAAAAAATATTGAAATAAATAATGATAAAATAAATGAATTAAAAAAATACGAAAATATTCAATATGAAATTGAAGAAGAAAAAAATAAAATAAAAAATAAATTAGAAAAAAACGAAAATAAAATCAATTTATTAAAAGAAATAAAAAATAAAAATGAAAAAAACAATATTGAAAATGAAAAAATAAAAATAAAAGAAAATATTATTGAAGAAAATAAAAATAAAGTAAATATAATAAATTCTAATTTAGAAAAAATAAATAAAAAAATAAATATAGAAAAAAATGAAATAAAAAACATTAATGGAAAATATGAAAAAAACAAATTAAATAAAAAACTAAATTTATTTTTATTAATTATTTTACTATTTAATATTTTATGGATTATTTTTATTCCAAAAATAAATAACAACATAATAATAAAATATATTTTTTTACTTACGGTACCAACATATTTGATAATTTATTTTTTACAAAAAAATAAATTAAATAAAAAAATAAAAATAATAGAAAAAAATCAAAAAAATATTATAGAAGAAATAAACTTAGAAAAAAACAATTTGGAAAATAGTCAAAAAATATATCAAGAAAATATTAATAATTTATTAAATGAAATAAATAAAATAAAAATAGAGAATAATTTCCTAAATAATTTGGAAGAAAACAAAATAATAAATAAATATGAAAAAAATATAGAAAAAAATGAAATTAATTATTTATTAAAAAAAGAAAATATTAATAGTGAAATTAATTTAACAGAAATGGAAATAAATAATTTAAAAATAGAAAAAAATAAATTGGATTTACAAAAAGAAAATATTGAACCACAATTAGAAAATTTATCAGTATTAGAAGAAGTGCAATATTCATTACAAGAACAATATTCTGAATTAAGAAAAAATAATGAAAGTATAGAATTAGTAAAAATATTATTAGCAAAAGCATATGAAAATATGAAAAATAATATAAGCCCAATTTTTACAAAAAAATTATCAGAAAATATTACGGAAATAACAGACGGAAAATACAAAAAATTAACTTTTAATGATGAGCAAGGATTAATAGTTGAATTAAATAATGGAAATTATATATCAGCAGAAAGATTAAGCACAGGAACAATTGACCAATTATATTTATCATTAAGATTAGCAATGTTAGATGAAATATCAAATGAAAAAGTGCCAATAATTTTGGATGAGTCATTTGCTTATTATGATGATGAAAGATTAAAAAATATATTAAATTATTTAGTTAATGAGTTTAATGATAGACAAATAATAATATTTACTTGTAGTCATAGAGAAAAAGATATATTAACTCAAGAAAATATTCATTATAATTTTGTTATTATTTAATATTCTAAATAATTTATATAAAACAATTGTGTATGTGACCGTATAAATTGAAATTAGTAATATTAAACACAAAACAATAAAATAAACAAAAAGTATTGACAAGAAATACACAAAATGATAAGTTATAAATAGAACAGAAAAAGTTCAGTTATCAAAAAGCATCCCTTTGGATAACAAGTCAAAAAAGGAGGAAGAACATATGAGGAGAGCAAACAATAAGGTTGTAGGAGGAATATTGTTATTAGCAATAGTGCTAGTAGCAGTAGGATATGCAGCAATAACAAAAGTAGGATTAAATATAGACGGAACAGCAAAATCAGAAGGAAATCCAGATAATTTTAAAGTAGAATTAGTAGGAGAACCACAAACAAGTGGAGATGGAACTACAACAGCAACAATAAATACGGCTGATAAAACACAAGGAACGATGAATGTATCAGGATTAAATGCTAAAGGACAAACAGCAATAGCAACATATACAGTAAAAAATCAGAGTGTAGACTTATCAGCAGATTTAACAGCAAAGGCAACAAGTACAAATGATGAATATTTTGAAGTACAATGTAGCCTTGATAAAACAACATTAAAAGCTCAAGAACAAACAACAATGACAGTAAAAGTAAAATTACTAAAAACACCAATAGACGAGACAAAAGAGAACTTATCAACAGAAATAGGAGTAAATATAGATGCAGAGCCAAAACAACCAGGGGAAGAAAATAATGGAGGAGCAACGACAGTAACAAGTCAAAAACCTAAAACAACAGAAGGAACATATTTGCCAGATGGATTTGCACAAGTAGAAGGAACAACATTGGAAAATGGATTAACAATACAAGATAGTAAAGGAAATCAATATGTGTGGATAGAGGTGCCAAAAACGTCAGAAGTATATCCAACAGCAGGACTAAATATAAAAAACTTTACAACAGAAGAATATACAGCGATAGAAACAGATTTACACACATATACAAATGATTATAGAGATGGAACAAGTTACAAAGATGAATATTATTCTGACGAGGTTACTGGATTAAAAAGCGAACAATATACTGCATTAAAACAGAAAATGTTAAAAAGTGTATATAAAAATGGAGGATTTTATATAGGAAAATATGAAACAGGAATAGAAAATGCGCCAAAAACAGATGGAGATGAAAATACAGCACCAACAGAAATACCAGTAATAAAGCAAAATGCATATCCATACAATTATGTAACATGTAGTCAAGCTCAAACATTGGCAAGTGGTATGGTGAAATCAGAAAATTATACAAGTAGTTTAATGTTTGGAGTGCAATGGGATTTAGTATTAAAATATTTAGAAACAAAAGGAACAGCACAAGCAGATTTAAAAACAGATAGTACAAGTATAGGAAATTACTATGATAATTTATGGGAAATAACAAATGAAAATTCAAAATATGCACCAAATGGTTCAGGATGGACAAGTGGAGCAAGAGGAAAGAAAGAATATAATACAAGTATTTTATTATCAACAGGAGCAAGTGAAACATTTAGTAAACAGGGAATATATGATATAGCAGGAAATGTAAGTGAATGGACACTTGAATATACTTCTAATTCAAACGGTCCTTGTGCCAATCGTGGGGGCTTTTACTCCAACAATGGCGACAATTATCCAGCAGCCTACCGTGACGGCAGCAATACGACCGGCTACTACAGCATTATTGGTTTCAGAGTTTCACTTTTCTAAGTCGTAGACCTGAGTCCTGTACAGCGAAAAACTAGAAGGAGCTCAAACAAAGAATTAAATATAAAAATTAGAACAAGAGGAAGACGGTTCACACATGATGCGAAGCAACATAGTGAGAGTCGTCTCCTCACCGGACTAGGCCTCACCGGACTAGTCCTTAATTTTGCAAAAAAACAAGGATTGGTCAACATAAAAAGGAGGAAAACGATGAGATTTGCAAAAAAAGTAAAAGAACTAAAAAACAAAGAAAAAACAAAGGAAAATTAGTATTAGTAAGATGTGGAATATTTGTTATAGCAACAGGAGAAGATGCGATATTATTGAACAAATTGTATGGATTAAAAGTAACATGTTTTGAAGAAGAAGTATGCAAAGTTGGAATGCCAGTCAGTTTTATATTAAAATATTTAGAATTAATAGAAGAAGAAGGATATGGATATGTATTATATGATTATGGAAAAGATAGCAAAGAATTGGTAGAGCAATATAAATTTGAAGGAAAAGAAAATACAGAAACAAAAAAATATTTAAATTGCAAAGAATGTGAACATTATAAATGTGGATGTTATAGTAATATAAATATATATGAACTTTTAGAACAGAAGAGAGAAAGGCAGCAAAAAGATGAACAATAAAGAAGAATTAATGTTAATACCAAAATACGAAAAATATATGCAATATATGATAGAAACAATAATAAAAATGCCAAGAACAGAAAAATTTAATATAGGAAACGAATTTAAAACAGTGATGTATAAAATGCTAGAAAATATATTATACATAAACAAAATAGATAATTCAAAGAGATTATATTATTTAAATTTGATAGATGCAGAATTAAACGCCCAAAGAATGATGATAAGAATAATGCAAAAAAATAAATGGATAGACAATAAAAAATACAAAGTATCAATGGAATTACTATACGAAATTGGAAAAATACTAGGAGGCTTAATAAAATATTATGCCAAAAACAATAAGAAATCAATATGACAAAAAATTAACCTATGAAAGTTTGATGAAAGCACATATAGAAAGCAGAAAAGGTAAAAATATACGTAAAGAAATAATATTGTTCAATTTAAAACAAGAAGAATATATAATGTGGTTATATGAACAACTAAAAAATGGAACTTATAAACATAGTAGATATGCAACATTTTATGTAACAGAGCCCAAATTAAGACTAATAGAAAAAAGTGCATATATAGATAGAATAGTACATAGATGGTATGTGGATAATTTTATGAAAGAATATTTTATAAAAAGCTTTATAAACACATCATATGCATGTTTAGAGAATAGAGGGATGCACAAAGCATGTATAAATGTGCAAAACACGATGAAGCATTGTAAAAGAATCTGGAATAATTATTATATAATAAAAATGGATATAGCAAAATATTTTCAAAATATAGATAAATCAATTTTATATAATATTTTACAAAGAAAAATAAAAGATAAAAAACTACTTTGGTTAACAAAAGAAATATTATTATCGATATATGGATGATGTGGTAGTTATGGCAAGAAATAAAAAAGAAGCAATACAAAAACTACAACAAATTAGAGAATTTTTAACTACAAATTTAAAATTAGAGTTAAATAGTAAAACACAGATATTTAAAAGCTCACAAGGAGTGAACTTTTGTGGATATAAAATAAACGAATATAGACTAAAAATTAGAACAAAAGGAAAGATAAGAAATGATGGAAGTATAAAAATTTGTTAATAAAAAGAATCTTTAATTTTGTTGAAATATAAGCATACCCTTGAAAAAAATACCAATATATAGTATAATATAAAACGAATTTAGAGAAAAGGAGAATAATTATGTTTGACAAACTAGAAACAGTAGAAGCGAGATATGAAGAATTAACAAAATTGATTAGTGATCCAGAAGTGATTGCGAACCAAACTGAATGGCAAAAACTAATAAAGGAACACAGTTCGATAGAAGAAATAGTACAAAAATATAGGGAATATAAAAAAGAAAAACAAAGAATGGATGAAGCTAAAGAAATGATGGAAGATAAAGAATTAAAAGAATTGGCTGAAGCAGATTATTATGAAGCTAAAGAAAATCTTCCACATATTGAAGACGAATTAAAAGCGTTATTAATACCAAAAGACCCAAATGATGATAAAAATATTATTTGCGAAATTCGTGCAGGAGCTGGAGGAGAAGAGGCAGCATTATTTGCAGGAACATTATTTAGAATGTATTCAATGTATGCAGAAAGAAAACACTGGAAAATAGATATATTAAATGAAAATGAAACTGAATTAGGTGGATATAAAGAAATATCTTTTATGGTTACAGGAAAAGGTGCATATAGTAGATTAAAATTCGAAAGTGGTGTTCACAGAGTACAAAGAGTACCAGATACAGAAAGCAGTGGAAGAATACATACATCAACAGCAACTGTTGCAGTATTACCAGTAGTTGAAGATGTAGAAATTGAAATAAACCCAGCTGATATAAAAATGGAAGTATTTAGAGCATCTGGGGCTGGAGGACAACACGTAAATAAAACATCATCTGCCGTAAGATTAATACATGAACCAACAGGAATAGTTGCAGAATGCCAAACAGAGCGTTCACAATTACAAAACAGAGAATATGCTATGAAAATGCTTAGATCAAAAATCTATAATATAGAAAAAGAAAAACAAGATTCAGAAATAGCAAATGCAAGAAAAATACAAGTTGGTAGTGGTGATAGAAGTGAAAAAATACGTACTTATAATTATCCACAAGGACGTATAACTGATCATAGAATTGGAATGAGTATATTCCAAATGGAGAACTTCTTAAATGGAGATTTAGATGAAATGATTGATAATTTAATTGCGGCAGACAGAGCTGAAAGATTAAAAGGAGAAGAAGAATAATTAAAATATACTTTGTATTTTTTGGGATAAAATACAAAGTATATTTTGTATTATTTGGCGAAAAATATAAAGTATACTTTTTATTAAAAAACTATTGCAAAAATCAAAAAAATATAGTAGAATACAAACAAATATTTGAAAAAAGAAAGAGAGAAAAGATGGAAGAAATACTAAAAGGATTAAATGATAAACAATATGAAGCAGTAGTAAATACAGAAGGACCATGCTTAATAATAGCAGGAGCTGGTAGTGGAAAAACAAAAGTATTAACACATAAAATTGCATATTTGATGGGAGAAAAAAAGATACTACCATGGAATATTTTAGCAATAACATTTACTAACAAAGCAGCAAAGGAAATGAAGGAAAGAATCGAATTATTAGTTGGTGATGCAGCAAAAGATATGTGGATAGGAACATTCCATTCAATATGTGTAAGAATATTAAGAAAGTTTATAGATAGAATTGGTTTTGATTCATCATTTATAATATTTGATACTTCAGATCAAAAAACAATGGTAAAACAAATTTTAAAAGATTTACAATTAGATGATAAAATGTTTAGTGATAGGTCTGTAATGTCAGAAATAAGTAATGCTAAAAATGAAATGTTAGAGCCAGATACTTATGCTGCAAAGGTTCGAGGAGATTTTAGAAGAGAAAAAATAGCAGAAGTATATGAAAGATATCAAAAGAGATTAAAGGAAAATAATGCCATTGATTTTGACGATATAATTAATTATACAATTAAAATTTTAATGGAAAATCCAGACGTTTTAGAATATTATTCAAATAAATTTCAATATGTTTTAGTAGATGAGTATCAAGATACCAATAAATCTCAATTTACTTTAGTAACAATGTTAGCATCAAAACATGGAAATATTACTGCTGTAGGAGATAATGACCAAGGAATTTATAGTTTTAGAGGTGCAGATATATCTAATATATTAAACTTTGAAAAAGACTTTCCTGGAACTAAAATAATAAAATTAGAGCAAAATTATAGATGTACAGGAAATATTTTAAAAGTTGCGAATGCAGTAATAAAGAATAATGAAGTAAAATATGATAAAAAATTATGGACAGAAAATGATGTTGGAAATTTACCAAAGGTTTTTTCTGCTGATAATGAATATGATGAAGGTAGATATATTGCTGAACAAATCAAACATTTAATGATGCAAGAAAAATACAAATATTCAGATTTTGCAGTTTTATATAGAATGAATACACAATCCAGAGCAATAGAGGAAATTCTTAGAAGAGAAGATATTCCATATAAAATTGTTGGAGGATTAAAATTCTATGAAAGAAAAGAAATAAAAGACATAATTTCTTATTTAAGATTAATACAAAATCATGCAGATAATTTAAGTTTAAATAGAATTATAAATGAACCTAAAAGAGGAATTGGTAAAACAAGTTTAGACAAAATTGCTATAATTGCAGAACAAAATAATATGTCAATGTATGAAATAATAAAAAATGCAGATGTATATGGACTAAATAGAGTTTTCTTAAATTCTAGGGAATTTATTGATTGTATTGAAAATATAACTGCCAAAAAAGATGAATTAACAATTTCTGAATTAATTAAAAAAATATTACATGATACAGGATACACAAAAGCACTAGAAAATGAAAATACAATTGAAGCTGAAAACAGAATTGCAAACTTAGAGGAATTCTTAAATGTTGCAGTAGAATTTGAAGAAGAATCAGCAGAAAGTGGTTTAAGTGATTTCTTGGAAGGAATAACATTATCAAGCGATTTAGATAATGTAGAAGAGACTGACGAATCAGTTACATTAATGACTTTACATAGTGCTAAAGGACTTGAATTCCCAGTAGTATTTTTAGTTGGAATGGAAGAAGGAATATTCCCTGGATACAAGTCAATTGGAGAACAAAAAGAATTAGAAGAAGAAAGACGTTTGTGTTATGTTGGAGTAACAAGAGCAAAGGAAAATTTATTTTTAACTAATAGTAAACAACGTACAACCTTTGGTTCAACAACGCATAACCCACCATCAAGATTTTTACAGGAAATTCCAAAAGAATTATTAGATGGATATGATGATGCGATTTCAACAATGCCTAAAAAAGATAATATATTTGGAGAAAGTAATTATACATGGAGTTATGGAAGTAAAAATAATGGAAACATTAAGACATATAAAGTTACTGAACCACAATATGCAGAATCAGCAGCAGGTACAACCAAGAAAATAGAAGGATTTTCTTTTAGAACAGCGGAGAGCTTTTTAAATAATATAACACAAAAAGATACAAATAAAAATATAGATTTTTCAGCATATCAATCAGGTTCAAGAGTTTATCACAAAAAATTTGGAGAAGGTACAATTAATTATGTTGAACCAGAAGGAGAAGACTTAAAAGTAGATATTAATTTTGACAAAGTTGGACATAAAAGATTAATGGCTAAATACGCAAATCTGGAAATATTATAATAAAATAAAAAACCTCAATTATTACATAAAAAATTTGATAATTGAGGTTTTTTCGTACTCAAATTGCATAAGAAAAATGCATATTGTTGAGCGTAGTATTTTAAAATATTTTATGATATCATAGCTTTAAATATAAGAAAGGAGCGATTTTTATGGAATCTAAGCCTATGAAACTTTTAATTATTGAAGATGATATTGTTGATTGCAATAATTTTATTAATTGTGTAAAAAAGAGAAATGATATCGAAATAGTTGGAATAACAGATTCAGATATAGAAGGATTAAAATATGTAAAAACCAAAAGCCCAGAAGGAATTGTATTAGATTTAGAATTAAATAATAGTGTAACAGGAAGTATGGATTCTTTAGGCTTCTTAACAGAACTGCGAAAAATGAAATTGAATTATGAACCAATTGTTATTGTAACAACACATGTAAATTCAAAAAGAACATATCAAATATTACACAGAAATGGAGTGGATTTGATACTTTATAAAGACCATCCACAATATTCAACAAATCTTGTTTTAAATCATTTTATAAATTTAAGACAAGTACCAATAGAAGTTGTAAATAAGTCAGTAGAAGATATGATTAAGAGTCAAAGAGAGAAAATTTCTGATTGTATTAATAGTGAATTAGAATTGATTGGTGTAACCTCAAATCTAAAAGGTAGAAAATATATACATGATGCAATTTTATATTTAATAGAAAATGAAGATGGGGATACGAATGTTATTAAATATTTAACAACTGTATATAAAAAGTCTGCAACAACGATTAGTAATGGAATTCAAAATGCTATATATCATGCATGGAGAGCATCTGCAATTGAAGATTTAACAAGATATTATACTGCAAGAGTAAATTATGAAACTGGAATTCCAACAACTATGGAATTCTTATATTATTACAGAGATAAGGTTAAAGACATGGTTTAAAGTTGCCTAAGGGCAACTTTTTGCATTATAATAAAGTTCAAAGTTTGTATTATTTTTTTAGTATAATTTTGAAAAAACTGGAAATGATATTTATATATTTTATGAAAAGGAGTGATATAAATGGCAGACTTAACACAAGCAGAATTACAACATTTAAGACATTTGATAGGAGCACATGAAACTGCATATCAAAAATTAAATGCATATTCATCACAAGTACAAGATGGGCAAATAAAGCAAATGTTTACAAAATCAGCGCAGGATGCATTAAACACAAAGCAAAAACTTATGAGTTTTTTAAATAATTAAAAAGGGGGATAAAAACAATGGATGAAAAAACAATGGTTAATGATGTTCTTGGAAGTGTTAAAGCAGATTTAGGAGCATATCAAACTGCAATTTCAGAATCAGAAAATATACAACTAAGACAAGTATTTCAACAAATAAGAAATAATGATGAAAGTTTTCAATATGAATTATTTAAAGTAGCAAATACAAAAGGATACTACAAACCAGCACAAAAAGCTAGTCAAACAGAAATTGAAACAGTAAAAACTGAACTACAACAAGGATAAGTTAAAATAAAATGAGATAACAAGAGAGAAAAATAGAAAATAGAAGTAAAAAAGAGAAAAAACAGCTAAAAATAAACAGCAGAAAAATTGCTAAACTGCACGTAAATAGTATACAATTTAAAAAAAATATATACAAGGGAGAATATGATGTTTAAACAAATATTAGTATTTGCAAGAAAATCAATGAAGCTTACAATACTTATAGCTGTTTCTATATTCCTAATAATATGTGCAGTAGCATTATTTTTTAAACCAATATATAGTGTAACAATAAATGGAGAAGCCGTAGGATATAGTAAAGATAAAAGTAAATTACAAAGTAAAATAAATAAATATATGGAATCAGGGGATGGAGACGCAAACAGCCATATAGCATTTGTGCAAATTGATAATTTGCCAGAATATAAAATGTGTTTGTTAAAAAGAAATATAGTTACAAATGATGATGAAATCTTTGATAAAATAAAACAATCAGGTATTGTTTATTATAAATATTATGCAGTATTAGATGATGGGGAAGAGAAAGCATATGTTAGTGATTTCTCACAAGCTGAAAGCGTGATTAATCAATTAAAAGAGAAAGATAGTGATAACATAGATAATATATCGATAATGGAAATGTATGATACAGAATTAAAAGAATTTTCAGAAGTAGAAGCAACTGTAGCATCATTATATAAAGAAAAAGTAGTAATTCAACAACCAGTTGTACAACAAGCAGTTAAAGTAGGAAAAGTAAATACTTCAACAAATATATCTTATCAAAAAGTTCCATTAAGTTTAAATCTGATCAGACCAATTTCTGGAACAATAACATCTAGATTTGGGGCAAAAAGTAACATAAGAGTTAGTAATCATACAGGATTAGATGTTGCAGCTCCAATAGGAACACCAGTAAAAGCAGCAGCTAGCGGAACAGTCACTTTTGCAGGTTACAAAGGTTCATATGGATACTTGTTGGTAATATCACATGGAAATGGTATAGAAACATATTATGGACATTGCAGTAAATTATATGCGAAAGTTGGGCAAACTGTTAGTCAAGGCGAAGTGATTTCAGCCGTAGGAAATACAGGAAATAGTACAGGACCACATTTACATATAGAAATTAGAGTAAATGGAGTCGCATATAATCCGCAAAATTACTTATATTAAAATAAAATATTTTTGAATAAAGCCTTAAAAATATAATAAAAACTTATATTTCTAAGGCTTTTTAATTATATAAACAAGTAATGTTTTTTATATAAAATGAAAAATACAATTAACAATAGCATTGTCTTCAAAAATTACTTTTCCGTATTCATTTAAAATACCTTCAATTTCTATAGAGTTATAAATTCTAGTACCAAATTCTGAAAATGTCTCTTTCATATAATCAAGTAATATTGAATATTTACCGATATCAAAGTCGTATAAATAATATGTATTATTATAAAAAATTAGAGAAAAATTTTCTGAAAAATCTTTTAAGTTTAAATCAGACAAATTATTCAAAAAAGTACACAATGCAATAAAATCATCAAAACAATCAAATTTAAAAACAAAAGAATTGTCTAGTGACGATATAGTTTTAGTTGTTAATTTTGTAATAATAAAAATACATTCAGTGTTATTTGGCATAGTAGCTTCAACTAAAAGTTTAGAATCATCTGCTTTGAAGCCAACTTCTTTTTCAGCAGTTTTTAACATGATTTGTAAAAGCTTTTGAGGAAATGTAGAAGTGGCAATGATGCTTTCGTTTGTGATATTGTGCAATTCCATATCCTTTATATCAAGAATAATTTTTATTTGTGTATCTGTAATTTTTTCGAATTTCATTTAAAACCTCCATAATCCATTAAATATATTATACTACTAATAATATTATATTTAAAGGAACAATTTTTGGTAAAAAAACATTTATAAGACTTGAAAAAAATATAAATACAATATATAATAATAACACGGTATAGGGGAGCCTTTTTTTCAGAGAAAGGAATCAAAAATATGCCAATAAAAATGAAAGATTTACCAGAAGCCGAAAGACCATATGAAAAGCTAGAACAGTATGGGGCTAAGGCTTTAACAAATGCAGAATTGTTAGCAATAATAATAAAAACAGGAACCAAAGATGAAACAGCCGTAGGTTTAGCACAAAAAGTTTTAAAACTTAATACTGACGAAAAAGACAATTTGAAATTTTTATGTGATTTAACTGTTGAAGAATTCACAAAAATAAAAGGAATAGGAAAAATAAAAGCAATTCAATTAAAGGCAGTATGTGAGTTAGCAACCAGAATAAATTCAGTATCAAGTTATAAAGAAAAGCAAATATTGAGGCCAAAAGATATTGCAGAAATACTAATGGAAAGAACAAGATTTGAAAAACAAGAGATATTAAAAGTTGCAATGTTAAACAATAAAAATAAACTAATTAGGATAAAAGAAATTGCAAAAGGCGGGGGAAACTTTGTAGCAGCAACAATTAGGTCAATATTAAATGAAGCAGTAAAAATAGAAGCAGCTAAAATAATATTAATACATAATCATCCAACAGGAGACCCAACCCCAAGTAAGCAAGATATAGAATTTACAAAAAATGTAGAACAAGCCTCTAAAATATTAGGAATTCAACTGTTAGACCATATTGTAATCGGAGATTTAAAATATGTAAGTATATTTTCAATGAGAGAAAAACAAAAAGAGGCTGATGAGAAAGGAAAGAAATAACAATGAATTTTTTATCATTCAATTCTAAAGATATAGGTATTGATTTAGGAACAGCAAACATATTAGTAACAATAAAAGGAAAAGGGATAGTAGTAAGAGAACCGTCAGTAATTTCAATAGATGTAAAGACAGGAGGAATAATTGCAACAGGATTTGAGGCAAAAGAAATGATAGGAAGAACACCAAAAGAAATTAATGCAGTAAAACCATTAAAAGATGGAGTAATAGCAGATTTTACAGCAACGAAACTATTATTAAAAAATTTATTAGAAAGAGTATGTAAGAGATATAATGCAATAAGACCAAGGGTATTAGTAGGGGTCCCATCAGGGATAACAGAAGTAGAAGAAAGAGCGGTTGAAGAGGCAATAATTCGTGCAGGGGCAAGAGAAGTTTATTTAATAGAAGAACCTATGGCAGCTGCCATAGGAGCAGGAATAGAAATTGAAGAACCAAGTGGAAATATAATAGTAGATATTGGTGGAGGAACAACAGAAGTTGCAGTAATCTCTTTAGGAGGAATAGTAATTAGTAATTCATTAAGAATTGCAGGAGATGAATTGGATGAAGATATAATAAATTATGTGAAAAGAGAGATGAATCTTGCAATTGGAGAAGAAACAGCAGAACAAATAAAAAAAGAAATAGGATGTGCAACTCCATTAATGACTCAAATGACGATGAAAATAAAAGGGAGAGACTTAAATAGTGGACTACCAAGAACAGATATAATTACTTCAGATCAAGTAGAACAAGCAATGCAAGAATCAATAAATAAGATAGTAGAAGTTGTAAAAATCACATTAGAAAAAACACCGCCAGAGCTTGCTTCTGATATTATGGAAAAAGGAATAATGCTTTCAGGTGGAGGAGCATTAATACAAAACTTGGACAAGTTAATAAGTGCTGAAACAGGGATGCCTGTATATGTTGCAGAAGAACCATTAGATTGTGTCGTAAAAGGAACAGAGAAAACTTTACAAGACATAGAGAAATTAAGAACGATTTTAATAAATTCAAGAAAGAGAAGATAGTGTATGGAAAGAGATAGAAAAGGTGGAATTGTTGGAATAATAATTACAATTATTATTTTAATAATGCTGGTAATATTTTCAAATGTTAATTCAGAAAAAATTACCAGTATAGAAAATGTGGCAAGTACAATAGTAATGCCGATAGAGAACGGTTTAACATATTTAAAAAACAAGATAAATAATAATGACAAATTTTTTCAAAATGTAAATGAACTAAAAACAGAAAACGAATCCTTAAAACAAAAGAATAGTGAATTAGAGCAACAATTAAGAGAATACGAAATTATGAAAAATGAAAATGATCAATTAAAACAACAATTAAATTTGGCAGAAAAATATGGCGAATATAAAACAGTTCCAGGAACAATAATTTCAAGAGATATAAGTAACTATTCAAAGACACTTGTTATAAATATTGGTAGTGATAATGGAATAAAAGAAAAAATGACAGTATTAGCTGATGAAGGTCTTGTTGGCTATGTTATTTCAACAACTAATAAAACAGCTAAAATACAAACTATTGTAGACAGTGCGAGTGCTACAAGTTGTATTGCAAGCACAACTAGAGATACAATGATATGTAAAGGAACAATAGAAAACAAATCTGTATTAAGTGCTTCAAATATAGATACAAATGCAAGAATAATTCAAGGAGATAGTGTAGAAACCTCTGGGCTTGGTGGAATTTATCTAAAAGGAATACATGTTGGAAAAATAAAAAAGGTAAATGAAGGTTCAAATAAAACAGACTCTTATGCAACAATAGAAACAGCGGTTGACTTTGAAAAACTTGAAAATGTTCTTGTTATAACAAATCAATAGAAAGGTATTATGAAAATGAAAAAAGTATTAATACATATTTCGTTAATAATAACATTTATTGTAATTTATTTACTGCAATCAATTTTGTTTAGTCATTTTACAATTGCTGGGATAATGCCTAATATGTTTGTGATTTTTATGATGTTTATAGGCTTATATATGGGCAGAACGATGGGAACCATTTATGGTATCATGGCAGGAATACTTATAGATTTTTGGGTAGGAAAAAATATTGGACTAACTTCTGTGGCATTAGCTCTAATAGGTATTATTAGTGGTGCTTTAGAAAAAACACTTTCGAAAGATAGTAGAATTACGGTTTTATTAATGGGAGTAATTTGTACTATAATTTATGAAATTGCATTATATTTTTTACAATTTATAGTATTAGGAATAAATGTTGAAATATTAAATTTTATAAAAATATTACTAATAGAAACAATATACAATATATTGCTTATAATAATTTTATATCCAATAATAAGCAATGTAGGATATGAAGTAGAAAATGAAATAAAAGGGGACAAAATTCTAACAAGATATTTTTAGAAGTAGAAAGTTGGTGAAAAGTTGAACAATAGAATAAATTTTGATGAAGAAGGAAAAGAACAAGTTAATATCAGGTTTAATATAATTAATATTTTAGTATATCTAATAGGAATAATATTAATTGTACAACTTTTTAACCTTCAAGTTGTTCACGGAGAAAGTTATAGGGAACAATCTAATACAAGATTATCAAGATCATCAGTAATAAAAGCTGCAAGAGGTTCGATTTTAGATAGATCAGGAAATGAACTTGCAGGAGTAAAAACAGAAAATAATATCGAAATATATAAAACAAATATATCAGATGAAGAACTAAATAAATCAGTATTAAATTTAGTAGAATTATTAAACAAATATGAAATAGGATATGATGATACATTTCCAGTGAAAATAAATCCTTTTGAATTTACTATTAGTGGAGATGAATTAACCAATTGGAAAAAGAAATATAAAATTGCAGAAGATGCTACGGCAGAAGAGGCTTTTTATAAATTTAAAAATAAATATGAAATAACAAATGATAATGTAGAAGAAATAAGAAAAATAATTTCAATCAGGTATATAATAACAACTACAGGATATAGTGCAACAAAATCAATAACAATAGCAACAAATGTAAATGAAGAAGTAGTTGCACAAATAAGTGAAAGAAATAGTGATTTTCCAGGTGTTAGCATTTCAACAAATGCAGCAAGAACATATTTAGCAGGAAATTTAGCAGCACATGTAATTGGATATACAGGAAAAATAAAAGAAGATGAATATAATGCAAATAAAGATACATATAACATTGATGATATAATAGGAAAAACAGGTATAGAATATGTTTTTGAAAAATATCTAAAAGGTACAGATGGAGAAAAACAAGTAGAAATGTCTGTTGATGGAACCATTACGGGAGAAACAGTAGCGAAAAATGCAATTGCTGGAAGTGATGTTGTACTTACAATAGATTCTAATTTGCAAAAAGTAACACAAGATTCTTTGGAAAACTGTATAAATAAAATAAGAAGCGGTGGCTTTGCACAAACTTATGATGCACAAGGTGGAGCAGCAGTTGTAATGAATGTGAATACAGGAGAAGTTTTAGCAACAGCAAGTTATCCAACATTCGAACCACAATGGTTTGTTGGTGGAATTTCGCAAGAGAATTGGGCATATTTAAGAGATGATTCTAGACACCCACAATTAAATAAAACTATTCAATCTACATATGAACCTGGTTCAACATTCAAAATGGTTACTGCAATTGCAGGTTTGGAAACAGGTGCAATAACTACAAAAGAAAGAATAAATGACACAGGTGTATATAGAAAATATAATATGGAATGGAAATGTTGGTATTATACAAGTTATCATAGAGGACACGGATATCAGAATGTAACACAAGCATTGCAACATTCTTGTAACTATTTTTTCTATGAAACAGGAGACAGAATGGGAATTGATAATTTATCAAAATATGCATTACATTTTGGACTTGGTAAAAAAACAGGAATAGAATTACCAAACGAGAAAGAAGGAGCAGTTGCATCAAAAGAAACATATGCAAAACTTAGAAATGGTGGAAGAATAGGACCAGGAGATGTTTTAAATGCTTCAATAGGACAAGGTGATAACAACTTTACACCAATGCAAATTGCAAAGTACATTTCATCTATTGCAAATGGAGGAAATGTTGTAAAACCAACAATAGTAAAATCAATTTTGAATTCAGATGGTTCTGAAGTTTCAAGAGATGAGATTACACAATATACTAACGAAAAATTAGGATATTCAGATACAGATGATGGAATAACAATTAGCCAAGAAAGTGTTAATGTTGCTAAAGAAGGAATGAGAATGGCGGCAAGTGAAGCAGGTGGAACAGCTTACAATATTTTCAAAGGATTTAATCAAGAAGTAGCAGGAAAAACAGGTTCTGCAGAAGCAGGAAAAGATAAAGACGGAAATGACCTTGTTAATGCCTGGTTCGTGTGTTTTGCACCATATGAGAAGCCAGAAGTTGCAGTTGTTGTAATGATTGAAAATGGAGGACATGGTAATTATGCAGCAGAAGTAGCAAGAGATGTGCTAACACAATATTTTGGAATGAATGAATCAACAGAAATTAATGAATCAATGACAGCAACACCATTTGTAGAACAAATAAGATAAAGTATTTTGTGAAAGGATATTAAATAATGAATAGTGTTAGTATAAATTTAAGAACAGATGAAGTTGTAATAAAAATCGATGATAATGCTAAACAAGAAGATGTAATTGAAGAATTAGACAAAAAAATGAAAGATTTAAAAAAAATGTATCAAGACGAAAAAACACCTATAAGGGTTACTGGAAAAATTTTAACAAATAAAGAACTTGAAGAAATTAGAGAAATAATAAAAAGTAAAATTGATGTTGAAATTAAATTTGATACTCCGACAACTCTTGGATTACATAGCATTACACGTAGCTATAAAAAAGATGTAGGAACATCTGAAACAACTTTTCATAAAGGTTCACTTCGTTCAGGACAACGATTAGAAGTTGAAGGAAGTTTGGTAATAATAGGGGATGTTAATGCAGGTGCAGAAGTAATTGCTGCTGATAATATTGCAGTAATAGGAACTCTTAGGGGCTTAGCTCATGCAGGCGCTAAAGGAAATAAAGAAGCGATTATAGCAGTAAGTACCCTTGATGCTGTACAGATTCGTATTTCAAACATTGTTAAAGAGTTTGATATGAATGAAGAGTATGTTTATGATAATGCTTATATTTATGCTGATGGAGATCAGATTGTAATAGAGTAATATAAAAAGAGGTTAATACAAATATAAAAATGTCCTTTGCACAGGCCAATTTTATATAATGTATTGATCTTTTTTATTTTTAGGAAAAATTGCACGGAAAAAAAACGTTTTCAAGTGTGCAAATTGCACAGAAAAAAGTGCTAGTTACCATAAAAAACTTCAAAAAATTCTTGCTAGATAGAGCTTTTTATGTTATATTAGATATGTACTAAAATTGAAGTACAAAAGCAGCTTAGCAATGCAGAAATAAATTTTAAATTTTTGATTTTATTCAATAGTTTAATTCACATGAAAAAATCAGTATTTAGAAAATATTATAAAGAACGGAGATGATGCCTATGCACCTTTATTAAACATGCTCTAAATAAAATACAAAGAAAAAATAGCATAAAAGATTGCTAAAAATACCAAAAAACGATATAATGGAAGGAGCGATAGGATGAGTTTTAGAACGATAGGATGAGTTTTAGAATAGAAATAAATCCAGAACTAAAGATGAAAAGCGATATAATGTTTAAAGCATTTTATGGCAGAAAAGAAAATGAGGAATTCTTACAAGATTTTCTAGAGTCTGTATTAGAAGAAAAAATAAAAATAAAAAAAGTAATGCATGATGTAAGGTTAGAACAGTTGGCAAAGGAGCAAAAATTTGGAATACTAGACTTAGGAGTAGAACTAGAAGACGGAGAGTTTATAAATGTAGAGATACAAATAAAAAACTATAAAAATATAGAGAAAAGAACAACATTTTATGCATGTAAAAAATTAATAGAGCAATTAGGACCAGGAGAAGATTATAGACAATTAAAACCAACAATAATAATAGCAATATTGGATTATTCGTTTATAAAATTACCAGAATACATTACAGAAACTGTAAGAGTAGCAAAAGAACATAGAGAATATGAAATAAATAATGATGTAAAATATTATTATATAGAATTAGAAAAGTTTAGAAACCAAAATCCAGATATGACAAAACGAATAAATCAATGGAGCGCATTTTTGGACATGGAAAGGAGTGACTTATTAGAAATGGCATGTAAAGAAAATGATAAAGTAAAAAGAGCAGTTGAGAACTATGAAGTTTTAACAGGGGATGAAGAAGTTAAAAGATTGGCAGAAATTAGACTAATGTCAAAGTTAGAAGAAAAGTCTGCACTTGATTGTGCGAGAGAGGATGGAATAGAAGAAGGTAAGAAAATTGGCCGAGAAATTGGACGAGAACAAGAAAGGAGAGAAACAATAGAAAAATTAAGAAAAATAGCTAAAAAATTAAAAGAACAAAAAATGCAAACCAAACAAATAGCAGAAATAACAGGATTAAGTGAAGAAGAAATAGAGGATTTAAAATAAGATATTGGTGTGAGAAGTTTAACGTAATACTTGCCGACTTTGAAGTGTACAAAGTTGCACGAAAAAAAGCAATCTCACGTGTGCAATGCACCGAAAAAAAGCGAGATAATCGGTGCAAAGAAAGAGAGGTAAGAAATGAGAAAATTACCAAATGGAATAAGTAACTATGAAAAGATAGTAGAGGAAAATAGAATATATGTAGATAAAACAATGTATATAGAAAAAATGGAAGATTTAGCAGATAGTACAATAATGTTTTTACGACCAAGAAAATTTGGAAAAACCTTATTTACAAGTACATTAGAATGTTACTATGATAAAAATAAAGCAGACAAATTTGAAGAATTATTTGGAAAAACATATATAGGAGGAAATCCAACACCAAATAAAAATAGATATTGTGTACTAAGATTTAATTTCTCAGGAATAGTTTCAAATACAGTAGAGGAAGCAATAGAAGGCTTTAAAAGAGAGGTAGCAACATCAATAGAAGTATTTGCACAAAAATATGGATTGGATTTCTTTGTGAATAAAGATTATGGTGCAGAAGGAATATTAGATGATTTATTTAAAGCATTTTATATACAAAAAGCGAATGAAAAAATATATGTAATAATAGATGAATATGATCATTTTGCAAACGAATTGTTAGGATTCAGAACAGACGAATTTAAAGGATTAGTTGCTAAAAATGGACGAATAAGAAAGTGGTATGAGATATTAAAAAAAGGAACAGAATCAGTAGTAGATAGAATATTTATAACAGGAGTAGCACCAATAACATTAGATAGTACAACAAGTGGTTTCAATATAGCAAATGATATAACAAAAGATATTGAATTTAACGATATGTTAGGTTTTAGTAAAGAAGATGTAAAATATTTAATGACAGAAATTGATATACCAGAAGAAAAACAAGAAGAATTACTACCAGTAATAAAAGAAAACTATGATGGATATGTATTCTCAGACGAAATAGATAATGAAAAATTAAATGATTATAAATTGTATAATTCAAATATGACATTATATTTTTTACAAGAATATAAAAGACAAAAAGATATACCTAAAAAATTAATAGATACAAACATATTAAGTGATTACAAAAAAATAGAAGCTTTTATGAATTTATGCCAAAATATGAATAAAATAGAGTTATTGGAAAAAATAGTAGCAGAAGAACCAGTAGAAAGTGAATTAACAGAAAAATTTAATGCAGAAATAAGTTTTGGAGAAAAAGAATTAATATCATTGCTATTTTACTTAGGATATTTAACAATAGTAAAAGTAGGCTTTAGTAAATGTAGTTTTAAAATACCGAATGATGTAATAAGAAAGATATATAGTGAGTATTTTTTGGAATATATAAGTAGAAAAGCTCAGATAATAACAAACACAATAGATACAGAAACAATGTCAGAAGAAATATTGAAAGAAGGAAAAATAGATAAAGCGATAGAAACACTAGGAACATTTTTAACAAACTTATCTAACAGAGACTACCAACGTTTTGATGAAAAATATATAAAAGTAATATTTTATTCAATATGCAGAATGTTAGGAGCAGTATATGTAAAATCAGAGCTAGAAATTGGTGGAGAATATGCAGATATATTAATAATACCACGAGAAAAATTAAATGAAAGATATGGAGTATTGTTAGAATTTAAATATATAAAACAAGAAGACTATAATAAAAACCCAGAACTTTTAAAACAAAAACAAGCAGAGGCAAAAGCACAACTGGAAAGATATAATCAAACAGAAGAAATAAGAGCAATACCAAATTTAAGAAGTTATGCAATAGTTGTAGTAAAAGATAAAATTTCAGTAGAGGAAATTTCTAAATAATAAGTTGCTGTAACTTTTATAAAAATTTATTTTATACATATTCCCCACTTAATTATAAACTTTGAATGAAATTACGAATGTGCATGAAGAAATTTTAGAAATTCTTTGCAATTTTAGGGAAAGAGTTCACGATAGTGGAAGGGTGCACTAAAATAAATTAGAATTTCTTAAATTTCGTAATAAGCCGAGTAATGAAATGAAAAGTTTATAATTAAGTGGGGAATAGAAAAAAATAAAAATTAAAAAAATTACTAGACAAACACAAATGAATATATTATACTAAAAGTGAAGCTATCGAAAGTGCATCCAAAACGATAGCCAAATCAAAAGAAGGGGGAAAAAACACAAAAATAGTAGGAGGAATACTACTAATAGCGATAATATTAGTAGCAGTAGCATATGCTGCGATAACTAATGTAGGCTTAAACATAAATGGTGTAGGAAATGCACAAGCCAAACAAGAAAACTTTAAAGTAGAATTTATAGGAACGCCAAGTACAAGTGGAAAAGGAACAACAACAGCAACAATAAGTTCTGATGACAAAACACAAGGAAGTGTAAATGTAACAGGATTAAACGCTAAGGGAGATGAAGCAGTAGCAACATATACAGTAAAAAATCTAAGTTCAGATATATCAGCAGACTTGACAGCAGAAGCAACAAGTTCAAATGAAGAATATTTTGAAGTAATATGTTCATTAGAAAAAACAACATTAAAAGCACAAGAAGAGACAATATTAAAAGTAACAGTAAGATTACTAAAAACACCAATAGATGAAACAAAAGAGAATTTAAAATCTGATATAGGAGTAAGTATAAAAGCAGAGCCAAAACAACCAGGAGAAGAAGCAAATGGAGGTTCAGAAACAGTATCAAGCAAGAAAACAACAAAACCATATTTACCAACAGGTTTTACCCAAGTATCAGGAACAACATTAAAAAACGGATTAACAATACAAGATAGTACAGGAAACCAATATGTATGGATAGAAGTACCAATGACAGAAGAAGTATATCCAACAGCAGGATTAAGTATAACAAATTTCACAGAAGAAGAATATACAGCAATAGAGACTGATTTACACACATATACAGATGTTTATAGAAAAGGAACAAGCTATACAGATGAATATTACTCAGATGCAACAACAGGACTAACAAGTGACCAATATGCGGAATTAAAGAAAACAATGCTAAAAAGTGTATATCAAAATGGAGGATTTTATATAGGAAAATATGAAACAGGAATAGAGAATGAACCAAAAACATCAGGTTCAGCAGATATAGCACCAACAGAAATACCAGTAATAAAACAAAATGCATATCCATACAATTATGTTACATGTAGTCAAGCGCAAATATTGGCAAGTAATATTGAATCAGGAAATCATACAAGTAGTTTAATGTTTGGAGTACAGTGGGATTTAGTATTAAAATATTTAGAAATTAAAGGAACAAGCCAAGCAGACCTAATAACAAACAGTACATCTTGGGGAAATTATCAGAATAATGCATGGAATATAACAAATGAAAACTTAAAATATGTACCAAATGGTTCAGGATGGACAAGTGCAACAGAAAAAACGAAAGATTCAAGTACAAGCATATTATTATCAACAGGAGCAAGTGACGATTTTAGTAAACAAGGAATTTATGATTTAGCTGGAAATGTATGGGAGTGGACGCTTGAAAAAACTTCTAATTCGAGCTATCCTTGTGCTATACGCGGGGGCTCTTACCGCAATGATGGCGGTAGATATCCTGCGGCTAACCGTAACTGCGACGTTACGACCCATTGCAGCTACTACGTCGGTTTTAGAGTGTCACTTTATTAAATCGTAGGCAATATAAAAAGTATAAATTTTCATTTCATTACTCGGCTTACTTCAAAGTTTAAGAAATTCTAATTTGTTTTATGGGTCCTTTCCACTATCGTGAACTCTTACCATAAAACTGCATAGAATTTCTAAAACTTTTACGTGCACATTCGTAATTCCATGAAAATTTATATTTTTATATTGATACATTCGCTGTGAGAAAATAAGAAATATATAGCAAATAAATATTAAAGAAAAAGCCACAAAACAATTTAATGTTTGCGGCTTTTAGCTGATTAATAGCAAAACAAGAGCAAGAAACAATCCCTCATCTTTAACTTCTTCTTTATACAAAAAGAATAATAGACTAAGAATAAGAACATCATCAAAATAAAGTTTAATACCAAATAAATCAAACCAAACATCATCCTCGTTTTTAGAATTGGAATTATTACGGCTTTCAGAGCTAGGAGCATTATTAGAAGAAGTTTGAGCTTGGTTAACTGTAGCTCTAGGAGTGAAATTTGACCTATAAGCAGGTCTATAATTATTATAAAAATACGGATTCCTATTATATGGATTATAGTATTTATAATAAGGCATCATAAATTTACTCCTTTTTGTTATCATTATTTTTATTCATAAGTTCAGCAATTTTAGAAACATTTAACAAATTAACATACTGGTCTAATTTATCTTTTTTACTATCACGCAAATATGGTTTTAAAGAATAAAGCAAATTTGCTCTAGGATCATTTTTATTATTCATATTTTCCATAATAGACTTCATTTTCATAATAGTATTCATGTCTAAATTAAAATTATTGTTATTATTAGAAGTGGAATTGTTAATACTTTGATTAGAAGAATTCTGAGATGAAGTTTGTGTATTAGAATTAAGAATATTGCTTAGATTATTTATCATTTCAGGGGAAACTTGGCTAAGTAAATTATTCAAGTCATTAGAAGAGCCGTTATTAATCATTTGTTTTACATCATCAGGAACATTTAAATTTGCAAATAAATCATTTATGTTGTTAGACATAGTATCACCTCTAAATAAAATATGTTATTACTTTTATTATATGAACCAAAAATAAAAAGTTTCCTAAATAAAATTACATTATTATTAATGAAATTTTAAATAATATAAGAAAGCGTAAAAGTATAAACTTTTCATTTCATTCCTCGGCTTATTACTAAATTCAAGAAATTCTAATTTATTTTACGGGTCCTTTCCACTATCGTGAACTCTTACCGTAAAATTGCATAGAATTTCTAAAATTTCTTCATGCACATTCGGAATTGCATTCAAAGTTTATATTTTTACGCTTTCTTATAAAGATTAGAAAAACATCAAATTGCGATAAAATATTGTGTAATTTATCTAAAAAACTTGTAATTTTCGACAAGATATAATAAAATATAAAACACAAAACAAAGGAAAATAAAATAATAAAAAAATAAATATCACAAAATGTAAAAAACTTTTTTATGGTAGAGTACTAAAAAAGACAAAAAACACAAAAGAAAAGGATTAAAATATTGCTATATTATGAAAAGGTTA
>MNRR01000028.1:40109-94119 GCA_001916055.1 Clostridium sp. 28_12 | reverse complement strand
TTGTTGCTAGTTTTATATATTCCTCTTTAGCTCAGTTGGTAGAGCGCTCGGCTGTTAACCGATAGGTCGTTGGTTCGAGTCCAACAAGAGGAGCCATAATTGAAATAAGTATTTATTGTAAAAACAATAGATACTTATTTTTTGACGTTTTTTACTTGATAATTATTCTTATTTATGATATATAGTGAGAATAGAAAAAAATGGAAAGAAGGAATCTTAATGAAAATACTAAGGAATGAATTAAAAAATGAATTGAATATAAGAACAGAAAAAAACTTTCCAAAAGAAAGTATAGAGTTTATTGATATAATGCCATTAATAATTCAAAAAGATACTTTTAAGGAAATAATAAATAAATTTGTAGAAGAAATATCAGATAAAAAAATAGACTATATTGTTGGACCAGAAGCAAGAGGGCTAATATTAGGTTCAGCCGTGGCAAATAAATTAGAAGTTGGTTTTATACCTGTACGAAAAGCGGGAAAGTTGCCACCATCAACAGTTGAAAAAATTTTAAAATATAAAAAAGAATATGGAAAAGATGTATTGGAATTGCCTAAATTAGTTAATGAAGAATATAAAGAAAAAAGATTTTATATTATTGATGATATATACGCAACAGGAAATACAATGAAGTCAATTAAGCATACAATAGAAGATTTAGGAGGAATAGTTGTTGGACAAGGTGTTATAATGAATATAGTAGAATTAAATGATGATAATAATATATTTTCGCTATTGGACATTAATGAGGGGGAAACAGAATGTTAAGTGATATACTGAAAAAAGAATATATTAGGATAAATGAGTCGTGTAAAGATTGGGAAGACGCAATTAGACATGCTGGAAATATATTATTAGAAAAAGGAATCGTAACACAAGAATATATTGATAGTGTAATTAAAAGTGTAAAATTATTTGGACCATATGTAGTTGTTGCTAAAGGAATCGCAATTCCACACTGCCTTGGGAGTATGGGAGTAAATGAAAATGCAATTACATTAATGACTTTAAAGAATCCAGTTAATTTTGGAAATCCAAAAAACGACCCAGTTTATTATATTATTTTATTTGCCAATACAGATTTTGATTCACATATAGAGGCTTTAAGTGCTGTTTCTGAATTATTACAAAAACCTGAATTTTTTGAAGTAATGAAAACTGCTTTAAAACCGCAAGACATAATAGATTATATAGATAAGGAGGAGATAAAAAATGCTTGATATTGAAAATCTAAAAAAATTATCAAATGAAAATAGAAAAAGAATAATTAAAATGATATATAAAGGTAAAGCCGGTCATCCAGGCGGTTCATTATCAGTTATAGATATCTTAACTGCGATATATGAAATGGATGTCGATTTTAATTCTAATCCACGTAGTAAGGTGGTACTTTCCAAGGGACATGCAGTACCTGCTCAATATGCAGAGTTATGTTCAAAAGGAATAATTAAAGAGAGTGAGTTAGGAACTTTTAGAACGATTAATTCAAGACTTCAGGGGCATCCATATACTGGTACTATACCAGAAGTAGATGCAACAACAGGATTATTAGGACAGGGGCTTTCAATAGCAGTTGGTATGGCAATTGCAAAAAGAAATAATAAGGATAATCATCATGTATATGCAATACTTGGTGATGGAGAAATGCAAGAGGGACAAATTTGGGAATCATTATTACAAGCAGCTCATTATAAATTAAATAATTTAATAGTTGTAATAGACTATAACAAATTATCTTCATTTGATGCAGTAAATGATTCAATGAATTTAGAGCCTTTAGTAGACAAAATTAGAGCATTTAACTTTCATGTAATAGAATTAGATGGAAATAACATGGAACAAGTTGTAAATGGATTAAATGAGGCACATATAATAAAGGATAAACCAGTAGCAATAATAGCTAACACGGTAAAGGGCAAAGGTGTATCTTTTATGGAAAATAATCCTAAATGGCATAGTGGTGCTCTTTCTGATGAAGAATATAAAATAGCAATGCAAGAATTACAAATGGAGGAGGAGTAATAATGGATTATAAAGAAATATGTTTAAGAGATAAAATAGGAGAGTTTCTTTGTGAGTTTGCACAAAGTGATGATAGGATATATGTCATAGATAGTGATTTGGCAAAATCTACAAAAACTTTAAATTTTAAGGACAAGTATCCTAAGAGATTTATTGAAGCAGGAATAGCTGAAGCAAGTGCTGTTTCTATTGCTGATGGAATCGCAGCAGAAGGAGGAATTCCTTTTTACGTAAATTTTGCAACATTTGTAACTGGTACAGCGTGGACGCAAGTACGTCAATCAGCATATGCTAATTCTAATGTTAAATTAATAGGAACATATGTTGGAATGGATAATGGACCTGATGGTGCATCTCATCATGCAAATGAGGATATTGCACTTATGAGAATGATTCCCAACATGAAAATATTGATTCCTTCTAGTGCAAAAGAATTAAAACAATCAATTCAAATTGCAATTGAATATAATGGACCTGTATATATTAGAGTTACAAGAGATGTTGTACCAGATGTAGAATTAGAAAAAGATGCTAAAATGGGAAAAGCTATTGTTGTACAAGATGATGGAAATGATTTTGCATTAATTTATGAAGGAACGACTACAAGTTTAGCATATAAATCTTTTGAAATATTAAAAGAAAAAGGATATAAAGGAATGCTTTTAAATATATTTTCAATAAAACCAATAGATAGTGAATTAATAAATGAGGTGGCTTCAACAGTTAAAGGAATAGTTACTTTAGAAAATCATTCAATTTTAGGAGGATTAGGAGGATGTATTGCTGAAATAATTGCTCAAAAATCTATACATGCTCCAATTTCTTATGTAGGTGTAGAAGATGTGTTTACAGAGTCAGGAAAAGCTACTGATGTTAAATCAAAATATGGATTAAATATAGAAAACATTGTAAAAAAAGTAGAAGAAATTATAAAATAAGAAAAACTAAAAAATGTTAGCAATTATATAAAAAAGCGAATGTCAAAACTATAAAGTAATGAATTTCGCTTTTTGTTATTTATAAAAATCTTTTTCTTGTAACCTAAGATAATATGGTTTGATGTCAGGTAATAAATCTTTGAAATATATCATAGAACCATCAAGACATTGTACTTTTAAATTTGGATATGTTTTTAACATTATTTTATCACAAAAGATGGTATTTGTTAATTTCTGGTTCAATTTATTTTGTTCGATTTTCTGATTAATTTTAATAATTGAGTTTTTATTAGTAACATTTAAATCATAGTTAACAATCATTCTAATTGTAAATAAATTAATTGCATATGCAGAAATAATACAATCTATTGCTAAAAATATATTAATGGCAATAATGATATTATTTATATTTTTATAATTAAATTTTTTTAATAGTAATGCAAGAAAATTCCTAATTTTAGGATGTATAATTTTCATTAAAAATATTGCCAAAATACCCCAGAAAACAGAGTAATAGAAACATATTCTACCGTTTATATTTAGAGGTATGTTTGAATAGTCCCACCACTTTACATGAAGTAATAATTCTCCAATTAAGCTTACTAAATATTCTGTAATTGAACCTATAAAGAATCCACCAATAAATAATGTTATTCTATTTTTCATAAAATATCTTAAAAATACAATCATTATAACAGCACCTATTCCGTAAATGCTACAAAATGGACCATATAGAAAACTTTGTCTACTTTCTAATACTCCATATCTTATTAGTGCAAATAGAGTTTCGATTATATATCCTGCAATACTATAAATAATAAAGTATGCTAACAATTCCCAAAGTTTTAGCTTTGGAGGGGAGATAAATTCAGTTGTTTTTTTATTTGTTTCTTTCATATATTATTCCTTTAATTTTTTATATAAATATTTTACAATACTTTTTATAAAAAAGCAAATAAAAAAATATTATAGTATAAATAATTTTTTATATCAAAGTTAAAAGAGGTGTCCTATTGTAGGGCACCTCTTTACATTGCTTATGTTATTTTTTCTTATTGCTGTAACTTAAGAACGCAGCAATAATCAATGTTAGTCCAGCAGCACCAAAAATTTCAAGGAGTTTCTTAATATTAGTTTTGTCACCAGTATCAACCATTTTTGTTTTTTTAATAACTTCTGATGGTATTTGAGTAGACTCAGTAGATTTTGTTGAAATAGGTTCTAAAGGCGTAGGCGTTATAGAAGGTTCAACAGCTTCCGGAGTCTGAGAAGGTTCAACAGCTTCCGGAGTCTGAGAAGGCTCAACAGCTTCCGAAGTTGGAATATCAGGAGTTACAGAAACCTGATGAATTTCACCATTACTGCCAGCAATACTAGCAACAATTTCACCATTTAAATTACCAGAGGCCTGGAATACTTGAGCTTTAGGTGCTACAATAATTCCAAGCATTTCTTCACTTATATTTATAGAGCCGGCATAACTACCAAAGTTCCAGATAATATAAGGAGAAAGCTGGTTGAATTCAGTTGAGACGTTTGTATTAGTTGTAAATCCTTTTTGAATATTAATAGTAGGGCTGTTATCTGTTATAACATTTACAACAATACGAGTCCCAGAGTTGTTATTGATTAAGTATCCAAATGAACCCTCATTGTTAATAAGTTGAGTGTAGTCTACATTAATACAGACAACATCTCCATTCTTGGCTACATTGTTTTTCAATAACTTGTTGATGCTTGAAAAAGAATCGGTCTGGTCTTCATAAAATGAAGTATCAGCTTCATATTTGATAGCATCTCCAATAGATGCAAGATTATCAAGAACACTGTTAATCAGACTGGTAGCATTGATATACTCTTCGTCTGTTAACTCTGTTGCAAGAATGTTAGTAGAATATCCTCCATTGATAATGGTTTGATTTTTGTTTGGTTGTTCTACTTTAATGTTAGGTCCAACATTAATTGGGGCCAAATCAAAATCAGAGTTACCAGTGATTTGTATTGGAGAAGTAGTATCTCCAATATAGCTGTAATCATTTGGTTCTACTTCGTATACTCTTGAAAGTACAATGTTGGTATGGGGAATAGCTTTGTTTACACAAATGTTGCCCTCGATAAGGTTTGTTTGTGACAGTTCATTGGCAAAGACTGCAAAGCCTTCAATTTTTTTTAGAGATGCAAGTAATTCTTCGACTTTTTGTGCATTCTCAGGAGAAAGCGATTTCCCTTCTGAGTCAATGTAGGGAGATGAAATATTATTTTCTAACTTTAAGTCAGAAATAATATTTTCATTCCGAGATAAGTCACTAGCGGATACAGTGTTAGCAGAAAATGCTAACAGAGATATAAATACCACAAGTGAAACTACGAGTGACATTAGTGTTGTAACTTTTCTTCTGTTCATAGAATATCCTCCTGTTACATAAGACAACTAGCATTAATTATACTATGAATTAAATTAGTATGATAATGCTATAAATAATAATTAACATAATTATTATACACCCAAAATAAAATCGTGTCAAATTTTACCATAAAAATTTTAAAAAATGAAATCACAATTGTATAATTCACATCTTTATTTTGAATAACATAAAATATAGTAAAAAGAAAAAGAGGTGAAAAAATGTCAAAATTTATAATTCAGGGTGGAAAAGAATTAGCAGGAGAGGTTCGTATATCTGGCTCCAAAAATGCCGCATTACCTATAATTGCTGCAACAGTATTAGTAAAAGGAAAAATAACATTATACAATGTTCCAAATATTCAAGATGTGCAAACAATGTTTGAAATAATAAGAGGCATAGGAGGAAAAGTTACTAAAAAAAATAACAAAATGATTATAGATACTAGTAAAATAAATACATATGAAATTCCAGAGAACTTAATGAGAAAAATGAGGTCTTCTGTGATATTAGCTGGTGCTATTATAGGAAAATATAACAAGGCTAATTTTTCGTATCCAGGAGGCTGTGAGATTGGCTCAAGACCAATAGATCTACACTTAAAAGGATTCGAAAAATTAGGGATAAATATAAAAGAGGAATATGGAGAAATAATTTGTAATGCGGAAAAGATAGAAGGAACGCAAATACACTTGGATTTTCCAAGTGTGGGAGCCACAGAAAACATTATATTAGCAGCATGTTTGGCAGAAGGAACGACAATATTAACAAATGCAGCTAAAGAACCAGAAATAGAAGATATGGTAAAATTCCTAAATAAAGCAGGAGCCAAAATAAGAGGAGCAGGAACAGATAGAGTTGAAATAATAGGAGTAAAAAAACTATTTGAGATAAGCTATAATATAATGCCAGATAGAATAGAAGCGGGAACATATTTAGTTGCAGGAGCTATAACTGGCGGAAATGTGAAAATAATAAATGCAAATCCAAATCATATAGAACCAATTTTAGATAAACTAGAAGAGGCAAATTGTATGCTAAAAATTGGAAAAAACTGTGTTGAATTAAAAGCACCAAAAAGAATAAAAGCAGTAGATATAAAGACAATGCCCTATCCAGGATTTCCAACAGATATGCAATCAATATTTGGAGCATTACTTTCAACTGCAAAAGGAACATCAATAATAACTGAAAATATATTTGAAAATAGATTTAAATATATTCAAGAATTAAACAGGATGGGAGCAAAAATAAATGTAGAAGGCAGAACTGCTATAATAAAGGGAGCTAAGAGAATTCAGGGCACGAATGTTGTGGCATCAGATTTAAGAGGAGGAGCAGCACTTGTAATAGAAGCTCTAACAGCTAAAGGAATTACTCAAATTGAAAATATACATTATATATTGAGAGGATATGAAGATATTGTTGAAAAACTGAAAAGCTTAGGAGCAAAAATTTTTGTTGAAGAATAAGGAGGCATACTGTAAAGTGCTTCCTTTTTATTACAATTAAAAACATAAAAAATTTTAAAAAAGTATAGCCAAAAAAACATAAAAGTGATAAAATAAAAAAGTGGAAAATTGACCGTAAAAATTCAAGAGATAAAGGAAGTGAAAATAAATATGACAGCTAAAAAATCAAGGCCAATTAATAGAATAAATAAACAAAAAGAAATTGAGCAAAAAAAAAGAAAAAGGAAGAAAAAAGCATTAGTAATATTTTTAATATTAATTGTGTTGATTGCATTAAGTGGATATTTATTTAAATCACCAACCTTTAAAATACAAACAATAACAGTAACAGGAAATAAACAATTAACAAAAGAAAAAGTATTAGAATTGGCAAACATAAAAACAGGAGATAATATATTTTTAAAAAGTAAAGAAGTAATAAGAGTTAGACTAAAACAAAATGGGGTAGTAGAGGAAGCAAAAATAAACAAACTATATCCAAGTAGGGTTGAAATTGAAATAACTGAAAGAAGCAAAAGATTTCAAATTAAAACTCAGTCAGAAAATTATATATATATAGATGAACAAGGATATATTTTAGAATGTACTTCAGAAAAATTGAAACTGCCAGTTATAACAGGAATGGAGATAACTGAAAATGAAGCTAACAATTCAAAAAGACTAAATGATAAAAATTTGGACATAATGGAAAATATTTTACAAATATATCAGGAATGTAAAAAGATAAAGATTGACGAAAAAATAACAGAAATTCAAGTAAATGATGAATATGTATTAAAATTAGAACAAGATGGGATAGCAATCAATTTAGGAAATGCAACGAATTTAAAAGATAGAATGTATTTTGTAAAAAAATTACTAGAAGAAGAAAAAGAAAATAAAGGAACAATATATGTTAATGGGAATCTAAATGAAGGATTTTCTCCATATTTTAGTGCAATCCAATAGTAAATGAAAGGAGTAGTTATATGAATAAAAGTAAAATTGCTTTAATATTAGGCTTAATGTGTATTGTACTAACTTGTGGAATTGTTGTACAAGTAAGGACAATAAAAGGAACAGGTTCTACAATAAGTACAAATTCTCAAGAAAATGAATTAAGAGATGCAGTTTTAAAGGCGAAAGAAAAATATGACAATTTATATGCTGATGTAGAAAATACAGAAAATAAGTTGGAAGAAGAAAGAACAAATGCTACTCAAAATAATACAGAATTAACAGATTTAGAAAATGAAATAAAAAATTATAATAAGGTATTAGGCATGTCAGAAGTAACAGGAAATGGCATTGTAATAACAATAAATGATAATCAAGATATTGCGTTAAGCAATTGGTTAGCAGATCCTAATTTATTAATAGTTCATGATGCGGATTTAATAAGTGTAGTAAATGAACTAAAGAATGCAGGGGCAGAGGCAATTTCAATAAATGAACAAAGATTAGTAACAACATCATCAATTGAATGTGATGGAAATATCATAAAAGTAAATGGAGAGAAAATAGGGGCACCATTTACAATAAAAGCAATTGGAATACCAGAAGTATTAATTAATGTAAATAGAGTTGGGGGATATTTAGACATTCTAAAAGAAGATAGATATTTGAAGGTAACTGTAGAAAAGATGACAGATAAGAAAACAATAACAATACCAAAATATACAGGAGTAATGAAATTTCAATATGCACAGAGCAAATAGTAAAGGCAGAAAGGAATGAAAATAATGAAAAAATTAAAAATAAAAGTAAGCAAAGAAAAAATTGTAATGTCTATAACTATTGGTATTGCTTGTTTTGCACTAATGCTTGTAATGTTTATGCAATTTAAAGTTGTAAAGCAAACTGATATAACTGCAATTGAAACAATGAGAGAATCTGAACTTAGATTAGAATTGGCAAATTGGAATGAAAAATATAATGAACTAAATGAAAGATATGAAGAATTAACATCAAAAATTGCAGAATATAAAACAGAAAAAGAATCAGATGCACAAACATCACAATTATTACAAACAGAATTAGAGCAATTAAATGAAGCCTTAGGAAAAACGGATGTTGAAGGAGAAGGAATAGTAATTCAACTAACAGATAAAGGTGGAACACAATTGTCAGACAATGTTTTAGTAGATAATATAACTTCATCACAGCTTTTAACTATAATTAATGAACTTTTTTCCGCCGGAGCAGAAGCAATATCCTTAAATGGTCATAGAATAACTGCAATGTCTGCAGTATATGAAATCGGAAATAAATTTTTAAAAGTAAATGGGGATAAAATTTCATCACCATATGTAATAAATGCAATCGGAAACGCTGATTATTTAAAAAGTGCTGTTTCGGGAAAAGGTGGAGGAGTTGACGAATTAAAGGAATTAGGGCACGAAACAAGTGTTGACACAAGCAAAAAAGTTAAAATAGAGAAATATGATAAAGAAATTACATCAAAATATATAAATTAAGGGGGAAATAAAAATGATTATAATAGCAATTGTTATTGGCTGTATTATAGGGGCTCTAATTGGAATGAATGTTCCTATGATTTCATATACATATTCTACATTTTTAGCAATAGCAGTAGTGGCAGCATTAGATTCAGTTTTCGGAGGAATTACATCAGTATTAAAGAAAAATTTTGATTTAACAATTTTTATATCAGGATTTTTCTGTAATAGTATACTTTCAATAGCTTTAACTTATTTAGGACAAAAATTAAACTTAGATATATATTTGGCAGCATTGGTAGTATTTGTAGGAAGAATGTTTACAAATTTGACAATAATAAGAAGGTATTACATAGAAAAATGGACAGAAATGAAGCAAAAAAGAACTAAAAAAGTAGCAAAATAAAAAACAAAAAAACATATTACAAAAGTATTACAAGTATTACATTAACATTACAAAAATATTTCAAAAATATTTCAAATTGTATTGACATTTTTATTAAAATGTAATATATATAACACTAGTAAAACAGAAAAAATTGGAGGAATTATCTTGGCAATAGGTGATATCATAGTTGGTATTGATATAGGTACATCTAAAGTTTGCACTGTTGTTGGAGAAGTAAATAATTTCGGGCAAATTGAAACAATATGCAGTACATCTGAGAAGTGTTCAGGTTTGAAAAAAGGCAAAATAATAAGTGAAGAGGAAATCAGCTTAAGCATTGCAAAAACAATAAAGGATGCAGAAGATGAGGCTGATTTTAAAATTAATTCAGCATATGTAACAATACCTGGAAAATATGTAACAATAGTTCAAAATAGCATTGTGAAAGAATTAAAAGACAAATTTGCAGGAATAGCATTAAAAGATGTTCAAAGTGCAATGATGCAAGCTAAAGACATAGAAATACCAGAAGGAAAAACAATAATAGACATAGTACCATCACAAATAGTACTTGATAATGGAAAAGTAGTAACAGATCCAGTAGGAAATTTAAGTTCAAACTTTACATTAAAAGCACAAATTATTTTGGCTGATAAAGAGTATGTAAGACAGTTATCAACCATATTTAAACGAGTTGGAATAGAAATAGACGGGATAGTACCAACAGCATTAGCAGAAAGAAATCTAATGTTAGATACTAATGAATTAGATGATAATGTAATGCTATTAGATATTGGAGCAGGAAATACTGAAATTGGTGTATTTGAAGGAAATGCATTCATATATACAAATACAATTCCTTTAGGTGGAGACAATATAACAAATGACATAGCATTAGTATTAAATATTTCTGAAGAAGAGGCCGAAAGACTAAAAAGACAATATGGATTAGCATTAAAATCATATATAGACAATGATAATGAAATAATGCTAAATACTTGTAAAGATGAAAGCAGAAATAAAGTTATAAAAAGTTCTGAACTAATCGAAATTATAGAAGCAAGAATTGAAGAGATATTTACAATAATAAACAAAGATATAACAACTCAAAATGTAAAACAAAATATAAGCACAGTTATATTGACAGGAAGAGGAATAACTAATATAAACAAAAGTGATATAGCAGGAAAAATAAATTTAAATATTCCTGTAAAAATGTCAACTGGTAGAGCTGTAAGTACAGTAAAATCAGAGTTTAGAACTAGTTATGCACTTGTAAGATATATTGCAGCAAGACCATTTGCAAAAACAGTTTCAAGTAAAATTGATTCTCAGGCAAATGAAAGTGTGTTTAAGGTAATAATTGAGAGAATAAAAGAATTTTTCTATTCTTAAAATTAAAAAAACGGAAAAATGAATAAAATAATCAAAATATAATTTTAATGGGGAGGAAATCTTTATGATGGAATGTGAAGACGTTACAATGATGGACGGAACAGCTACAATAAAAGTAATAGGTGTAGGAGGCGCTGGAAACAACGCTGTAAATAGAATGATAGAAGAAGGCATAAAAGGAGTAGACTTTATTGCTGTTAATACAGATAGACAAGCTTTAACAAAATCAAAAGCAGGTACAAAAATTCAAATTGGAGAAAAAATAACAAGAGGGCTTGGAGCAGGTGCAAATCCTGATATTGGAGCTCAATCAGCAGAAGAAAACAAATCAGAAATAGCTGAAACACTAAGAGGAGCAGATATGGTATTTGTTACAGCCGGAATGGGTGGAGGAACAGGTACAGGAGCTGCACCAATAGTTGCACAAGCTGCCAAAGAAATGGGAATATTAACAATAGGTGTTGTTACAAAGCCATTTACTTTTGAAGGCAAAAAAAGATTGTCACAAGCAGAAAGAGGAATTGAAAGCTTAAAAGGAAAAGTTGATTCATTAGTTGTAATACCAAATGATAAGTTATTACAAGTAATAGATAGAAAAACATCAATCAATGAAGCATTTAAAATGGCAGATGATATTTTAAGACAAGGTGTACAAGGAATATCTGACTTGATTGCAGTTACAGGAACTGTAAACTTAGACTTTGCAGATGTTAAAACAATAATGTTAAATACAGGTATGGCACATATGGGAATTGGTAGAGCATCAGGAGAGAATAGAGCAGAAGATGCTGCAAAACAAGCAGTACAAAGCCCATTACTAGAAACTTCAATAGAAGGTGCTAGAGGCGTAATTATTAATATTACTGGTGGTGAAGATTTAGGATTACATGAAGTAAATACTGCTGCTGAATTAGTTCAACGCAGTGTAGACCCTGAAGCTAATATTATATTTGGTACTGTTACAGATCCAGATATGAAAGATGAAATTCAAATAACAGTCATCGCAACAGGGTTTGAAAAGCCAGAAGCTCATGCAGCTTCAGCTGTTGATAGTTTTATTAATAAACCTTGGGAAAAGAAAACAAGTTCAATTCCAGCATCAGATGTAAATTCTTCACAAGGAGATTTAGATATACCAGCATTCTTACGTAAAAACAAAAATAAAAATATGTAAAAATAAATTTAAAAGATGTAGGATTCTTATCAAGATTCTACATCTTTTTTTAATCAAATGAATTATAATTGTAATAAAAGGAAAAGAGGGATTTACAATTACTATTTATGTTGATGTAGTATTTTTAGAAAATTTAATAATGAATTCAATAATTTTATATGCTACAGCTATATTATTGAAAGTTAAACCTAAACTGATAAGTATTATTATATCTAGTGCTGTTGGAAGCATATATGCAATAATTACATATATGATACAACTTCCATTGTATACATCTATAATAGCAAAGATAATATTAGCAGTTGTTATGGTATATATAGGTTTTAATCCACAAAGCACAAAGAAGATGTGGAAACAAGTACTAATATTTTATTTAACATCATTTGTGTTTGGGGGAGTTTCATTATATTTAATATATTTTATCAGGCCACAAGAAGCATTAATAAAAAATGGAATGTTTGCTGGTCAATATGTTTTTAAAGTGATTTTTTTAGGTGCAATATTAGCAGTTATTGTTATAAAATTTTCTATAAAAATTATAAAAACAAAGATTAATACTAAAGACATGTATTGTAATATTGAAATAAAGTTGGATTCTAAAATTATAAAAACTAAAGCAATGATAGATACAGGAAATTTGGCGAAAGAGCCAATAACAAATACACCAGTTGTTATAGTAGAAAGCAGTTTGCTAGAAAGTTATCTACCCAAAGAGCTATTAAGAAATATTGATAATGTACTTGCAGGAGATTTAAAGAATGTGCCAGAAAATTATATATCAAAATTAAGATGTATTCCATTTTCTTCATTAGGAAAGCAAAACGGGTTATTATTGGGAATGAAAGCAGAAGAAATTACAATAATAATAGATGACGAAAAAAAGATAAAACAAAATGTAATAATAGGAATATATGAAAAATCACTTACTAAAAGAGGAGAATATAGAGCATTGGTGGGACTTGATTTAATTTAAAAAAGATAGTATAATACAGAAAAAAGTAGAGGAGGTAAGACGATGATTATTGAATTACCAAGAAGTTTTATTATGAATAGCCCAATCAATACAAAAGGAGCTTTTGTGGAAAATGGTATGTTAAAAATTGGAAAAGAACAGTCTTTCCGGAAAGTAATGACAGAAATTACTTACCAAATCAAAGGAAGAAATCGTTGTTGCTATTGCGGAAAAATAATTCCGGAAGAGGAGATGACAATTGACCATATGTATCCACAATCGTTTGGTGGTCCAACAATTACCAACAACATGCTTCCAAGCTGTAAGAAATGTAACAACGAAAAAGGAGACTTAAATACAAGTCAGTATAAAGCATATCTAAAAGCAAAAGAAAAAGGAGAAATCAATAAATTCCGTGCGGAAATACAAAAATATCGTAAGTTTATGAGAGAGCTAGTTGATTTTGACATTCCTCAAGAGTGGCTTAGTGAAGAAGAAATTTCTAAATTAATTGTAATGCTTGATTTAGAGGATAATTACAAGGGACAAATGTATAATAAAATTTCAAGATACTATGAAAAAAATCATCATTTTCAAAAACCTGTTATAATAGGCAAGAATGATTTTGTATTTGATGGTTTTCTTGCCACAATGTATGCAAAAAATGTTGGCTTGAAAAGAGTACCAGTAATTCGGATGGATAATGTGGAAGTAATTTTGTAAAAAAAACATGTAAGAAATAATCGCAAAATAGCGATTATTTCTTTTTTTCTACAATAAGAAAAGACAGACTTTGCATATTTAAAGTTGTACAATTAGAATCACGAAATGAGGTGATAAAAATTAATATTATTGAATTTATTAAAAAGAGTATTGATTCTATCTGTGCAAAATACATAAATGACAATATCAAAGAAGATGAAATTTTACCAATTTTTTATGTTGCTGGAAGTCAAACATTGCCACCGCCATTATCGACAGAAGAAGAGGAAGAAACAATAAAAAGATTAGAATCAGAGGATGAATGCGTAGAAGCCAAAAAAATGCTTGTTGAGAGAAATCTAAGGTTAGTGGTATATATAGCCAAAAAATTTGAAAACACAGGAATTGGTATTGAAGACTTAATTTCTATTGGAACAATAGGGCTAATGAAAGGTGTAAATACGTTTAATTCAGAAAAAAAGATAAAGCTAGCTACATATGCGTCAAGATGTATTGAAAATGAAATTTTGATGTATTTAAGAAGAAATAATAAAATTAAGTCAGAAGTTTCAATTGATGAACCACTAAATAAAGATAGTGATGGAAATGAATTACTTCTTTCAGATATTTTGGGAACCGAAGCAGATATTACTTATAGAAGACTTGAAGACGAAGTAGATATGCAACTATTAAAAGAGGCTATAAAAAAACTTAATGATAGAGAAAAAAATATAATGGAAATGAGATTTGGCTTTATAAGCGGAAAAGAAAAAACACAAAAAGAGGTTGCTGATGAACTTGGAATTTCACAAAGTTATATTTCTAGACTTGAAAAAAAGATTATAAATAAAATGAAAAAAGACATAATGAGCAAAACGGGATAATATATTTTGAATTTTAGGGTATTATTTAGTAAAAAAATATGGTATAATGATAATAGTTTTTTTAAAGGAGAATAGAAATGTATAAGGAATTTGGAATAAAAAATGAAATACTTGAATTATCAAAAAAAGTAGAAAAAGAGATTCAACCACAATTTGAAAAGATAGAACAAATTAAAGAGTTAAACAGCTTAAAAGTATTAGAAGCTTTTCAATATTGTAGATTATCAGAAATGCATTTACATTCATCAACAGGATATGGAATTGATGAAATAGGAAGAAATAAAATCGAAGAAATTTATGCAAGAATATTTAGAACAGAAGATGCATTAGTAAGAGCACAATTAATTTCAGGAACACATGCATTAGCTGTAACTTTATTTGGATTATTACGCCCAGGAGATACATTATTAAGTATATCAGGAGCTCCATATGATACATTACAAACAATTATAGGAATAAGCAAAGAAAAAAGTAAAAGTTCACTAAAAGAATTTGGAGTTAAGTATGAACAAATTGATTTGATAAATGATGATTTTGATATTAAAGTAGTACAAGATAGAGTGGCACAAAATGATATCAAAGTAATAGAAATTCAAAGATCAAAAGGTTATTCTACAAGAAAAAGTTTAACGATAGATAAAATTGAAAAAGCAATAAAAGCAATAAGAGAAGTAAATAAAGATGTAATTATAATGGTTGATAATTGCTATGGAGAATTTGTAGAAGAAAAAGAACCTACTGAAGTTGGGGCTGATATAATAGTTGGATCTTTAATGAAGAATTTAGGAGCTGGAATTGCAACGAGTGGAGCATATATTGCGGGAAAGAAAGTTTTAATCGAATTGTGTGCAGAAAGATTAACAGCACCAGGAATAGGAAAGGAAATAGGACCATCATTAAATCAAAATACAGCATTTATTAAAGGGCTTTTTTTTGCACCAAGTGTTGTTGCAAGTAGTGTAAAAACAGCTGTATTTGCAAGTAAAATATTAGAAGAATTAGGATATAAAGTAAGTCCTAAATTTGATGAACCAAGAGCAGACATAGTTCAAACTATAGAATTGGGAGATGCTGAAAAATTAATCAAGTTTTGTCAAGGAATTCAAATGGGATCTCCAATAGATTCAGATGTTATACCAGAACCTGGTGATATGGGGGGATATGATGATAAAGTAATAATGGCAGCAGGAACATTTACAGAAGGTTCAACAATAGAGCTTAGCTGTGATGGACCAATCCGCGCACCTTATATAGCATATATGCAAGGTGGGTTAACTTATGAATATGGAAAACTAGGAATATTAAAAGCATTGTCATTACTATAGGGAAAATTATAGAAATTCTACTAAAAAACTTGTAACTTGTTAAGATTTGTGATATAAATAGAACTATAATACGGAGGTATATGAAGCATGGAAGATAATTATGAGTATGAGAAAAAAACAATTCTAATTGTTGATGATGAACAAAAGATAGTAGATTTATTAGTACATAATTTAACAAGAGAAGGTTATAATACAATAGAAGCAAATGATGGTCAAACTGCAATAAATCTTGCATTAGAAAAAAGACCGGATCTTATATTGCTTGATGTAATGCTTCCAAGGATAGATGGATTAACAGTATGTAAGAAAATAAAAAATGCATATAATGTTCCTATATTAATGGTGTCTGCAAAAGACGATGAATTAGACAAAATTGTAGGATTAGAATTAGGAGCAGATGATTATATAACAAAACCATTTGGCGTAAGAGAAGTTGTAGCAAGAGTAAAAGCAAATTTAAGAAAAGTTGAAGCAACAAATGAATCTGAAAATAATACGCATAAAAATGAAGATAAAAAAGAAGAAAAAAAGGAAACGCTCTAGTATTGGATTTAGAAAAATATGAGGTTCATATAGATGGAAAAGTAATAAACCTAACACTTAGAGAATTTGAAGTATTAAAGTTTTTAGCTCAACAACCAGGTCAAGTAGTAACAAGAGAAGCTTTATTAGAAAGAGTATGGGGATATGAATATTATGGAGATATACGTACAGTTGATGTTACAGTTAGAAGAATAAGAGAAAGAATTGAAAAAGATACATCAAATCCACAAATTTTAATAACAAAAAGAGGAGTGGGATATTATATACCAAACAAATAGTAAAGAAACGGAACATAGTAGTTCCGTTTTTTGAATATAAATGCACGGAAAAAAAGCGATCTGAAATGTGCATGCACGGAAAAAAAGCGAGATAATTCGTGCAAAAAACGATTATTTTGTGTAAAAATGTCGAAAATAGTCGGAATAAAAATTGGAAAATGAAATATATATATTGACAATAATGCAAAAAGAAAATATAATTTTAAGGAATTATATAATTTCAGTAACATAATTTTATCAAAAAAATTAAATCAGTTACATTTTTTCTAAAAGTTATAACTTAGAATCTTATTATTTAAATAAATTATTATTTTTTATTTATTATATTCAAAAAGGAGGAGTCATTATAGAAGAAAAAGTATTAAAATTAAAAAAACTAATGAATAGTGATAAAAAGGAGATTATAAAGGATATTCTTAATGATATATTAGATCTAAATATAAAAGAGATTAAATATGATAAAAATATAAGTTTATCTAATATGTCAGAATATGAGTTTGAATTAGTAAAGGTTAAAGTAATTTTAGAATCAAATGATGAGGTTGAGATGTACTTGAAGATGATAAAAAATAGTAAAATAAAAGAATCAATATTTTGCTATTGGTGTACAATTTATGAAGAAGAATTATTAAAAACAGAAAATGAAGAAGATGTAATAATAAACAAAGTAGCAATTTCAGATTTGACAAAAACGAAATTTCAGAAGAGAGTTTTTTTGACAATAGAAAACAATAGAAAAAGAATTTTAGAATCAGGAACAGAAGTTAATTTCATAGAAATGGCAGATTATATTAATGAAAAGCAAAATACAAGAAAAGAACTTGGAGAATTAACTCAATATTTTAGGGAAGAAGATGAGGAGGTTTTACTAGTAGGCATAAAAATGAACAGATATTGATTTTTGATATAAGGTATAGTATAATAAAAATGTAGAAAATCAAAATAATTTGAAAGGAGAAATCAAAATGCAATACAAATACATACCACAAGGAGTCTGTTCAATGGAAATGATTTTTGATATAGAAAACAATATAATTAAAAGCTTAGAGATAGTTGGAGGATGTCCAGGAAATACTGTAGGTGTAGCAAGATTAGTTGCTGGAAAAAGTGTAGATGAAGTGATAGAAATGCTAAAAGGTATACAATGTGGCAACAAAGGAACATCTTGTCCAGATCAAGTGGCAGAAGCATTAGAAGAATATAAAGAAAATCATTAAAAATAATAGATGCACTACTTTGATAGTGCATCTAAAATATATTAATATAAATCTTTTTCAGATATATTTGAATTATTTTCAGAATCTTTATTTCCATTATCTATTCCTAAATAAGGTAAAATTTCAGAAAGCATTTTTCCAGCAGTAGGTGCTGCGATTTGACCACCATTATGATTAACACCTTCGCCTGGATTTTTCAAAATAACTAGTAAAACAATTTTTGTATTTTCAACAGGTGAAATTGCTAAGAATGAAGCAACATAACCATCAGAAGAACCATTTATAGGTTCAGAAGTACCTGTTTTACCACCAATTGAGTATCCAGACATACTGTCTTTTATACTGTCATCATATTTAACTTTTTTTCCAGTACCAATTTCAACAACAGATTCCATCATAGAAGCAACCTTATCTGCAGTTTCTTTTGAAATTATTTTACGAACTTCGTTTGGAGCAAATGTTGTAACTTCACCTGTGTCTGTATTTGTAATATGGTCAACTATTTGAGGTTGAAGTAAAATTCCATCATTTGCAATAGCAGAAGCAGCTGTTATCATTTGTAATGGTGTGATAGTGAAACGTTGTCCAAAAGACATAGTTCCTAATTCATGGTCATTAATTTTATTTATGTCATAAAATATACCACTTTTTGGTTCTCCTGAAAGAGAGATTCCAGTTTTTTCAAAGAATCCATATGCTTCATAATATTTATAAGTACGATTTTTGCCAATTCTTAAACCTAAATCAACAAATGCAGGGTTACAAGAATTTTCTAAGGCTTGTCTTAGACTTTGAGCACCATGTGAGTTTGGATATTTATGGCATTTGATTGGTCTTGATTCACCAGGTACATAATAAGCACCTGTACAATTAAAGTTTACAGTGTCTGTATCAACAACATTTTCTTCAAGGGCTATTGATGATGTAACAATTTTAAATACAGAACCAGGTTCATATTCATCAGTAACAGCTTTAGGGGTCCACATTCTGTAAAGAGCTTCATTCTTTTTTTCAGATGAAAGCGAATCCCAAGTTTTTGCTAAATATGAATTTGGTTGGTTTTGATTATTACAATCATAACTAGGATAATCAGCCATAGCTAAAATTTTTCCAGTAGAAGGATCCATTGCAATTGTAATACCGCTTTCACACTTATACTCATCAACTGCTTGAGAAAGATGTTTTTCAACAATACTTTGAATATTAGAATCAATTGTTAAAGAAACATCATAACCATTTTCGGCTGCAATATATGATTGGTTTGAATTTGCAATTTCTGATTGGCTAGCGTCTTTTAAACTTACTGATTTTCCAGCAGTACCACTTAAAAATGAGTTCCAAGAGGATTCAATACCAGTTGAACCTTGATTATCTGCACCTACAAATCCGATTATTGTAGAAGCTAGAGTTTTGTAAGGGTAAGAACGTGAAGTGGTTTCTTCGAAACTAATTCCAGTAGAATATTTTAAATCTTTTTTCCAATTATTTATTGCATCTACTTTATCTTGTTCAACTTCAGATGCTACAAGGAATCTATCAGTAGTATTCAAGATTTTTGTTAATAAATCATTATAATCAAGCTCTAAAATTGATGCTAAATTTTGAGCGACTGCAGTTTTATTTGCATCAGTTTTTATAAGTGAAGGTGTTACATAAATTTTATCTGTTTCATAGCTTATAGCTAAAGCATTTCCAGTAGAATCGTATATAGTACCACGCTTAGCTGATATTGTTTCAGTCAATGTTTGTTGTGATGTAGCTAGTTTTTGCAAACGATTACCATCAACAAATTGAAGATATGCAACACGCAAAAGTAAAGCTATCATTAAAAATAATGAAATAAATAAAATTAAACCAATTTTTTTGGGAGAAATTTTATTTGCAACATTTATATTACTTTTTGCTTTTATATTTTTTTTCTTTTTCATATTATCACCATTCTTTTGTAAAATTTTATATTATTTTATAATAAAACCTTATAAAAATCAATAAAAAACCAAAATTTAAGGAGGAAAAACATGTTATCAAAAATAAAATCAATAGCTTTAAATGGATTAGACGGAAATTTGATTGAAATTCAAACAGATATAGGAAGTGGATTGCCAGACTTTGATATTGTAGGATTACCTGATACAACTATGAAAGAAGCAAAAAAAAGAATAAAAACAGCTATAAAAAACTCAGGAATAGAGTTTCCTAATAAAAAAATCTTAATAAATTTAGCACCAGCTAATATAAAAAAAGAAGGCAGCTGTTTTGATTTAGCAATGGCGGTTCGGAATATTAGTTGCTATGAGAAAAATTACAAAATTTGAAATAGATAAAATTGCAAATACAATATTTCTTGGAGAACTCTCATTAGACGGAAAAATAAATAGGATAAATGGAGTGCTTCCAATGTGTATTGAAGCAAAAGAACTTGGAATAAGAACGGTAATATTACCAAATGCGAATGCAAATGAAGCAGCGATTATTGCTGAATTGGATATAATTCCGGTAAATACTATTGAAGATGTAATCAGATATTTAAACAATGAATATAAGATTGAGAAATATAAAACTACAAATACTGATTTTCAAGAGAGATATAATATAGATTTTGCAGAAGTAAAAGGTCAAGAAAATGTTAAAAGAGCATTAGAAATAACTGCTGCTGGTGGTCACAATTGTATTATGATAGGAAGTCCAGGTTCTGGTAAAACAATGTTAGCAAAAAGAATAGTAACAATTTTACCGAAACTTACGATAGATGAAGCAATGGAAATTACTAAAATTCATAGTATTGCAGGAATGCTAGAAAATGATGGAATAGTAATGAATCGACCGTTTAGAATGCCACATCATACAGTACCGATAAGTACAATGGTTGGAGGAGGGAAAGTTCCAAGACCTGGAGAAATAAGTTTGGCACATGATGGAGTATTATTTCTAGATGAGTTGACTGAGTTTAATAGAAATATTTTAGAATCATTACGTGAACCATTGGAAAATAGAGAAATAATTATTAATAGGTTAAGTGGAAATTACATATATCCATGCAATTTTATGTTGATAGCAAGTATGAATCCATGTCCTTGTGGATATTATGGGGATACAGAAAAAGAATGTAAATGTACAGAACAAGAAAGACATAGATATTTAAGAAAAATAAGTGGTCCTTTAATGGATAGAATAGATATTCAAATAGAAGTAAAAAGACCTAAATTTGAAGAAATAAAATCCAAAGGAAAAGAAGAAAGCTCGAGTTCTATAAGAGAAAGAGTAAATAAAGCAAGAAATATACAAATAGAAAGATATAAAAAATATCATATATATTCAAATTCAGAAATTAATAGTCGTATGATAGCTGAATTTTGTAAACTTGACTCAAAAGGAGAAGAGTTACTACAAAGTGCATTTTTGAAATTCAAACTTAGTGTTAGAGCATATGAAAAAATATTAAAAGTAGCTAGAACTATAGCTGATTTAGAAGGAAAAGAAAATATAGAATTTAATCATGTTGCAGAAGCAATTCAATATAGGTCTTTAGATAGATATAATGCGATAGAAGAAGGGAGCAAGAAATAATGAAACCAACAATAATTGAATATTCAAGTAATGAATATCCAGAGAGATTAAGAAAGATTCAAAATCCACCTTCAAGATTATATGCATTGGGAAATATAGAACTTCTAAATGAAATAGGAATTGCAGTAGTTGGCTCAAGAACAAATACACAATATGGGGAGAAGATGTGCAAAAGGTTTGTAAAAAAATTAATAGAATACAATATTAGTATAATAAGTGGACTTGCTTATGGGATAGATAGTATAGCACATAAGAAATGTTTAGAGAGTTTCGGAAAAACAATAGCAGTATTGCCGTCAGGGTTAGAAAATATTTGTAGACTCACAAATAAAGAAATATTCAATGAGATATTACAAAATAAAGGACTTATTATATCAGAATATGAAAACAATGTTAGTGCGGATTCAAAAAAGTTTTTAGAAAGAAATAGAATTGTTGCTGGCCTTGGATTAGGTACTCTTGTTGTAGAAGCGGGGTATAGAAGTGGAACAAGTGTTACTGCAAGATTTACAGTAGAAAATGGTAATTCATTGTTTTGTATACCAAGTAGCTTAGAAAATATAAAAGGAAAAACTACTAATTTATTGATACAGCAAGGGGCTAAATTAGTGATTTCAGCAGAAGATATCATAACAGAACTTTATAAAAATAATCCTAATATAAGATTTACAAAAAAAGAAACTAAAAGTGCTAAGAATTTTTTTGAAGTAAAGCCAGAATTGCAAATAGTTTTTCAAATTATAAATAACGAACCTAAAGATATTAATCAAATAGCAAGAAGAGCTAGAATTTCTGTAAGTGAGGCAAATTATAAAATTATGATGTTACAAATTGATAATAAAGTAATAGAGTTGCCAGGACAAAGATATATAAGAAATGAAGGTGAAGATTAAAATGAATACTAGAAAATTCGGAATAATAGGAGAAAAGATAGCTCAAGGATATCTAATTAATAAAGGGTATGAAATACTTGAAAGCAATTATTATACAAGAAGAGGAGAAATAGATATTATTGCCAAAATAAATAATACTATAAGTTTTGTAGAGGTAAAAACAAGAAATAATCTTGACTATGGTTCTCCTGCGATGGCTGTTAATGGAGTTAAAAAGAAAAATATAAAAAGTGCTGCCAAAGTATATATATGTCTGAAAGAGATATATAATTATGATATTAGATTTGATGTTATAGAAATTATTATCAAAAATGGTAAATGTAAAATAAATCACATGGAAGGAATAATGTAGCGAAACTTGACAAAATGCTTGAAGATTGGGTATAATAGGCAATGAAAGGAAGCCGAAAATGAATATATTTGAAGAAACTAAAAACATAATGAGAAAATATAATATAAGAGCTAATAAAAGTTTAGGACAGAACTTTTTAATAAATAATGAAGTTGTAGAAAAAATAATTGAGAGTAGTGAGATATCTGAAACAGATATGATAATTGAAATTGGACCAGGTTTAGGAACATTAACTAAATATTTATTAGAAAAAGCAGGAAAAGTTTTGTGTGTAGAATTAGATAGTAAAATGATAAGAATTTTACAAGATAGATTTTCTCAATATGAAAATTTTGAATTGATAAATGCAGATATATTAAAAGTTGATTTGAATGAAATAATTTGTGAAAATAAAAGAGCAGGAAAAATAAAAAATGTTAAAGTTGTAGCAAATTTACCATATTATATTACAACACCAATAATAATGAAATTGTTAGAAGAAAAACTAGATATTCAAAGTATAACTGTAATGATACAAAAAGAAGTTGCAGATAGATTAATTGAAATACCTGGTGGAAAAAATACTGGAGCAATAACACACACAGTATATTATTATTGTGAATCAGAAAAAATAATGGAAGTACCTAATAGTTCATTTATTCCAGAACCAGAAGTAACTTCAGAAGTAATCAAATTGAAGTTAAGAGATAAACCAGCAGTGGAAATTGAAAATCCTAAAATAATGTTTATGATAATAAAAAGTGCATTTATGCAAAGAAGAAAAACATTATTAAATGCATTAACAAATACCAAAGTTTTTCTAAATAAAGAAGAAGGCTTAAAAGTATTAAAAAAAGTAAACTTGAATGAAAATGTTAGAGCAGAAGAATTATCTATTCAAGATTTTGCTAATATTGCCAAAAGTATTGTGAGATAGAAAGGAAGATAATTAAAATGAGGATAATATTTATGGGAACACCGGATTTTGCAGAAAAATCATTAGAAGCTATATATAATGCCAAACATGAAATAATAGCAGTAGTAACAAATCCTGACAGACCAAAAGGTAGAGGAATGAAAATGGTAGCATCACCTGTAAAAGAATTTGCAGTATCAAAGAATTTGACAATATATCAACCAGAAAAGATTAGAAAAAATGAAGAATTTATTAATACAATAAAAGAATTAAAACCTGATGTAATATGTGTTGTAGCATATGGAAAAATCTTACCAAAAGAAATCTTAGAGATTCCTAAGTTAGGTTGTATAAATGTTCATGGTTCTTTATTGCCACAATATAGAGGTGCAGCACCAATACAATGGTCTATTATAAATGGAGACAAAGTAACAGGTATTACAACAATGTACATGGATGTTGGAATGGATAGTGGAGATATGATTTTACAAGAAAAAACAGAAATTGGTGAAAATGAAACAACCGGAGAATTATGGGATAGACTATCTGGAATAGGAGCAAAACTTTTAGTAGAAACATTAAAGCAAATAGAAGCTGGAACAGCACCACGAATTAAGCAAGGAGAAGAATTTACAATTGCTCCTATGCTTGAAAAGGAAATGTCAAAAATAAATTGGAGAGATAAATCAGCAAAAGAAATAAAAAATCTTGTAAGAGGATTAAATCCAATAATGGGAACATATTCATTTTTAGATGGCAAAAAAATTAAAATTTGGAAAGTAGAAGTTTTGCCAGAAGAGAATTACGATATTGAAAATGGAACAGTTATAAAAGTTGATGCGAAAGAAGGTCTATATATAAAAGCAAAAGAAGGAATTATATCAGTTTTAGAAATTCAAGGCGAAAATGCTAAAAGAATGAATATAAAAGATTTCTTAAGAGGAAATCAAATCAAAGTTGGAAGTGTGTTTGAATAAAAAGTAATAAAAATGCAAATAATGTACCTGAAAGAGAGGTATGTTATGGAAAAGATGATTACACAACTAAATGAATTTTTAAGCGATTTGGAAATGTTTAATATCAAATTGCAAAATTATCACTGGAATGTTGTAGGAAAAGGTTTTTTTACAACACATGAAAAACTTGAAGAATATTATAATGAAATAAGAGAACAAATAGATGAAATAGCAGAACATATTTTAATATTAGGATATCAACCAGTAGGAACAATGAAAGAATTTATAGAAAATTCATCTATACAAGAAGCCGGAAATGAAAAGATTAAAACTTTAAATATTGTAGAAGAATTAATTCATGACTTACAAATATTAAAACAAAAATCAATTCAAATAAAGCAAGAAGCGGAAAATAAATGTAATTACGAGACATCAGCACTTATGGATGATTATCTGATGAACTATTCTAAAAAAATATGGATGCTTAATGAAACTCTTAAATAAATCATAAAAATAAGAATCACTTAATAAATATAATTAAGTGATTTTTTTTACTGTTTTTACTATACAAAAAAGAAAAATAGTTATATAATATAGGCAAGTTTGCAAGCAAATGCTTAAAACTTAATAAATGATTGAACACAAAAAAGTGTATAAATTGAAGGAGAGAAAAAATATGGAATTAAAGAAAGTATTAATAGGATTAGAAGGGCTAAAAGCAAAAGGAAACTTAGATGTTGAAATTAATAACTTAGACAGTAATTCAAAAAATATAAAAGAAGGAGATATGTTTGTTGCAATAAAAGGATTTAGTACAGATGGACATAAATACATAAATAATGCAATAAAAGCAGGAGCGAAAGTTGTTATGGTAGAAGAAGGAGCTGACTTAAGTTCAATAGAATTACCTGATGATGTTACATTAATTATGGCAAAAGATACAAGAGAAGCACTTGCAATTTGTAGTTGTAATTTTTACGAAAATCCATCAAAAAAATTCAAACTAATAGGAGTAACAGGAACTAAAGGAAAAACAACTACAACATTTATGATAAAAGAAATTTTAGAAAAAGCAGGACATAAAGTAGGCTTAATTGGTACAATTGCTACATACATAAATGGTAGAATGGTTTCAGAAAGTAGTAGAACAACACCAGAAAGCATAGAGCTTCAAAAAACATTTGCACAAATGGTAGAAGATGGTGTAGAATATGTAGTTATGGAAGTATCATCACAAAGTTTAAAATTACACAGAGTAGATGGATGTGCTTTTGATATAGTATTATTTACTAATTTCTCAGAAGATCACATAAGCGAAAAAGAACATCCAAATATGCAGGATTATTTTGAATCAAAATTAAAATTATTTAAGATGTGTGATAATGGAATAATAAACGTAGATGATATACAAGTAGCAAAGATTCCAAAATTATTTCCTGAAAGTAAAATAATGACATATGGAATAGATAATTATTGTGAAGTACTAGCTAAAGATATAACAATAACAAATTCATATGTGGACTTTAGAGTCAAAATATCAGATAGAAATGAAAGAGTAAAAGTAGACATTCCGGGAAGATTTAGTGTATATAATGCATTAGCAGCAATATGTGTAGCTAAAAAACTTGGAATTCCATCAGATAAGGTAATAGAAGCACTAGCAGAAATAAAAGTGCCAGGTAGATCAGAAATGGTACCAAATAAAAAAGAAATACCTATAATGATAGATTATGCACATTCACCAGAAAGCTTACAAAACATTCTATCTGCTGTTAAGAGTTATACAAGAGGAAAAGTAATATCAGTATTTGGCTGTGGAGGAGATAGAGACAAAACTAAAAGACCTATAATGGGCGAAATATCTGGAAGAATTGCTGATTTTACATTTATCACATCAGATAATCCACGTACAGAAAAACCAGAAGAAATTGTAAACGAAATAGAAGCAGGGATAAAAAAGACAAAAGGAAATTACAAAGTAGTAGTAGATAGAACAGAAGCAATAAAAGAAGCAATTGAAATGGCAACAAAACTTGATATTATAGTTTTAGCAGGAAAAGGACATGAGCCATATCAAGAAATAAATGGAAAAAAATATCCTTATGATGAAAGAATTATAGTAAAAGAAATAATAGGATAATAAAATACAAAAGTTAACACAGAAAGGTTGATAAAATTGGGATTTCAAACAAAAACATTATTGTTATCATTTGCAATAACAATAGTATTAGGATTTATAATAGTACCAATATTAAAAAAATTAAAAGTAGGTCAAATAGAAAGAGATGATGGACCAGAGAGCCATTTAAAGAAACAAGGAACACCAACAATGGGTGGAATAATAATAATGCTAGGAATAGGAATAGTAACAATAGCAGCATATATTTATTATAGAACTGTAGATGTAGAATTAGCTAGAAATTTATTACCAATATTAGGGTTAACAATAGGATTTGGAGCTATTGGATTCATTGATGATTTTAAAAAATTAGTATTAAAAAATACTAAAGGATTAAAACCAAGTCTAAAGATGTTAGGATTATTAATAATATCAGTAGTATATATAATATATTTAATAAAAGGATTAAATTTAGGAACAGATACATATATACCTATTTTAAAAGAATATGTAAATATACCTATTTATGCATATATACCATTTGCAATATTAGTAATACTTGCAACAACAAATGCAGTAAATTTGACAGATGGAATTGATGGACTTTCTTCAAGTGTATGTACAATAATAATTACATGTTTAACTATAATTGCAACAACACTTGGAGTAAAAGAAATAGTGATATTTGGAGCAATAGTAATAGGAGCAGTTTTAGGATTTTTAATGTTTAATATTCACCCAGCTAAAGTATTTATGGGAGATACAGGTTCATTATTCTTAGGAGGTGTAATATCTGGAATTGCACTATATTTAAAAATGCCACTTATATTATTACTTATAGCATTAATACCAGTAATTGAAACACTTTCAGTAATAATACAGGTTACTTACTTTAAGAAAACAGGAAAAAGAGTATTTAAAATGGCACCAATACACCATCATTTAGAATTATCAGGATGGAGAGAAAATCAAGTTGTAATGCTATTTAGTGTTATCACTTTGATTGTGTGTGTTGTAGGGCTTAAGATAGTATAAGAAAAGGAGAAGAAATGGCTAAGAAAAAGAATAAAATGGAAGGCTTTTCTAAGTTCTTAAATAATTCAGTTGACTTCACACTGGTAATAACGGTATTATTGCTATTATCATTAGGATTAGTTATGGTATTATCAGCAAGTTCACCCACAGCATTACAAAAATATGATAAAAGCTATTACTTTTTTGTAAGACAGTTGATTTTTGCTGTACTTGGATTGTTTGGAATGTATTTCATATCTAAAATAGATTATAGAATTTATCAAAAGTTTTATAAACATGCATGGATTCTTTCTATAATATTATTGATATCTGTTTTTGCATTTGGTAGTGATAGCCATGGTGCAAAAAGATGGATATATATTACAAAATCGCTTTCTTTTCAACCTTCAGAGATAGTAAAATTTTTAATAATAATATTTTATGGAGGAATACTTGTAAAAGATAGAGATGATTTAGGAAAGTTTTGGAAAGGATTAGTAAAACATATTTTGTTTTTAGTACCAATAATAGCTTTACTATTATTAGAGCCACATGTAAGTACATCAATGGTAATAATAATTACATGTTGCATTATGATGATAATGGCAGGATGCAAATTCTGGCAGTTCCTAGTTTCAGGAATAGTAGCGGTAGGAGGCATTGGTTCTATTGCAACAGTATTGTATATGGCAAGTGCTAAATTTCAAGAAAAATTTCAATATATTGTAACAAGATTTATAACATTTACAGACCCATGGAAAGATGCAACAGGAGATGGATGGCAAATAATACAAAGTTTATATGCTATAGGTTCAGGAGGATTATTTGGAGCAGGATTAGGAGAAAGCAAACAAAAATATTTATATTTATCAGAACCACACAATGACTTTATATTTTCTATAATAGCAGAAGAATTAGGATTTGTTGGATGTATTCTGGTATTTGTACTATTTGCAGTATTTATATGGAGAGGAGTGCTAATTGCAATGAAGGCACCAGATATGTTTGGGAGTTTAGTTGCAGTTGGAATTACATCATTAGTTGGTGTGCAGGCTATTATAAATGTGGCAGTTGTTACATCTTCAATGCCTGTTACAGGAATGCAATTACCATTCTTTAGTTATGGTGGAACGGCATTATTTATATTGCTCTGTGAAGTTGGGGTATTGCTTAGTATATCTAGAGCTGGAAATAAATAAAAGGGTTGTAGTTTGAGAAAGGAATGAAAAAAATGAGAGTTATAGTTGCAGCGGCAGGAACTGCAGGACATATAAATCCAGGATTAGCAATAGCAAATAAAATAAAAGAAGAAGAACCAGATTCAGAAATAATATTTATAGGAACAAAAAGAGGATTAGAAAATGATTTGGTTCCGAGAGCAGGATATGAATTAAAAACAATTGAAGCATATGGGTTAAGCAAAAAGATTTCGATAGAAAATTTCAAAAAAATGTATGCAACTTTAATGGCAACAGGAAAGGCTAGAAAAATAATAAAAGAATTTAAACCAGATATAATTGTTGGAGCAGGAGGATATATTTGTGGACCAGTGGTATGGGCAGCTAATAAAGAGAAGATACCAGTTGTATTGCACGAAAGCAATGCATTTCCTGGCAAAGCAGTAAAAATGTTAGCACCTAAAGTTAATACAGTTTTAATATCTTTTGAAGAAGCACGTTCAAGAATACCCAAGGCTAGAAATATAGTATGTACAGGAACTCCTGTAAAAATATCAAAAAAAGAGTATACTGTTGATGAGAAAAATAAGATATTAAATAGTCTAAAAATAAAAGAAGATTTACCAATTGTATTGATATTTGGAGGAAGCCAAGGAGCTCAAAAAATAAATGAAGCAGTTATTGGAATATTAGAGAATCAAATGAATAAAGACTATCAAATTATTTGGGCAACAGGGCCAAAACAATTCGAAATAATAAAAAAGGAATTATCAGATAAAAAAATAGATATAGAAAATGTAAAAAAAGCAAAAATTTTGCCATACATATATAATATGGAAGAAATAATGAATATTTCTAATATAATAGTTGCACGAAGTGGAGCAATGACAATAACAGAAATATCAAATTTAGGAAAACCTTCTATATTAATTCCATTACCAAATGTTAGTCAAGATCATCAACTATATAATGCTAAAGTATTAGAAAATGTTGGAGCAGCTAAAATTATATTAAATAATGAACTAAAAAAAGAAAACTTAGAAGAAGAAATTGAAAAAATAATAAAAACACCTAAATTGATGCAAGATATGGAAGAAAAAGCGCTTTCTAAATCAGTAAAAAATGTACAAGAAAAAATATATAAAGAAATAGAAAAATTAGTAAGGTAAAAAGCCTAGAAAGGAAGCAACATGGAAATTCAGAATACAATAATATTCTTAATACTAATTGATGTAATAATTTTAATAATCAGTGAAATATTAATGAAGAAATATCTAAAGAAAAAAGTAATGTTTCCAAAAACTAGATTAATTAAAAGTTCAGGAGTAACAAATGATGATTTAGACATTAATAATAGTGTGTTTTTACATATGACTGATGGAATAATTGCCTTTGATAGAGATGGAAAAATAATACTAATAAATCCAGCGGCTAAGAAATTAATGAATGTCTTACCAGAACATACTACATTTGATGACATTTTTGGAAGACTTCATTTAAATATAAACTTAGAAAAAATTATTTATTTAGAAAATTGGACAAACACAGAAGAAAGATTTCAAATTGAAGACAGATTTGTTAATACTTATTTTGCACCATTTAAAAAAGAAAATGACAGAACAGTTGGTGTAATTGCGGTTATACAGGACATAACAGAACATGTAAAATTAGATAATATGAGAAAAGAATTTATAGCAGATGTATCACATGAATTAAAAACACCAATCACATCAATTATGGGATATGCAGATACATTACTAGAAGAGGAATATGATAAAGAAACACAAAGTAAATTCTTAAACGTTATAGCTTCAGAAGCAAGAAGAATGGCAAAACTAGTAACAGACCTATTAACACTTTCAAGAAACGATAGTAATAGAACAGTAGTAAAAAAAGAACAATTTGATTTAGGAGAACTAGTAAAGAAATGCCAAGATAAATTAGCAATAGAAATAAAGAAGAAAAACCATGAAGTCAAATCTTTTGTTACGGCAGATGTACCACCTGTTTATGCAGATAAAGACGATATAGAAAGAAATTAAAATATATGTTGGTTTTGTGTATAATGACGCATATATAAAAATTTTTGATAATGGGATTGGAATTCCGGAAGAAGACCTAAATAGAATATTTGAAAGATTTTATAGAGTGGACAAGGCTCGTAGCAGAGAAATGGGCGGAACCGGCCTAGGACTTTCTATTGCAAAAGATTTACTAGATAGAAATGGTGGAAGTATAGATATTAGAAGTGAGGTAGGAAAAGGCACAGAAGTTGTAATAAAAATTCCAACAAAAACAAAAACGGAAAAAATAAATGCAGAAAGATGAAACTTTTAAAAGGCTGTTGAAAAAAGGTTTAAAATAAGGTATAATATTTTAAATAAAAAACGTAAGATTAAGAAGGGAAGAAAAATGAAATCAACTTTAAGAGAAATTATAGAATGGTTAATATGTATAATAATAGCAGTAGTATTAGCACTATTAGTAAGATATTATATTGGAACACCAACAATAGTACAACAAACATCGATGACTCCGACTTTAAAAGAAAATGAAAGACTGTGGTTAAATAGATGGGTAAGAACAATTAAAGAAATGCCTAAAAGAGGTGATATTATAACATTTGAAGCACCAAGTGTAATAAAAACAGCAAGTGAAAGTGTAGATTTAAAAAATCCAAAAGCACAATATGAAAATGAACCACAAGGAATATTAAATAAATTCACATATTATGTATTAGAAAATGGAAAAAAGAGCTATATAAAAAGAGTAGTAGGATTGCCAGGAGATTATGTTGAAATAAAAAATGGCGGAGTTTATATAAATGGCGATAAATTAGAAGAAGATTATTTAAAAAGTGGAGTAGTAACAGACATGATACAAGGAGGAAGAGAAGAAGGAGCATACAACAAATTTACAGTTCCAGAAAATTGTGTTTTTGCATTAGGAGATAATAGAACAGGAAGCATAGATTGTAGGTCATTTGGATGTATTCCACTAGAAAAAATAGAAGGAAAAGTATTATTTAGGTTTTGGCCATTTTCAAAATTCGGAGGAGTAAAATAAAAATTGTTTAATAACATATTAGGAAATGATAGAAATAAAAAAATATTAGAAAAAGCAGTAGAATTAAGAAAAACATCACATAGCTATATATTTAGTGGAGCTGAAGGAATTGGAAAAAAGTTAATAGCAAAAGGATTTTCAAAAAAGATATTATGTTTAGATGACAAAAAAGATGAATGCAATTGTAAATCTTGCATTGAATTTGATTCTGATAACAATCCTGACTTTCAGTTAATAGAATCAGAAGATGGAAAAATAAAAATAGAGAAAATAAGGCAAATGCAAAGAAAAGTTGCAGAAAAACCTATAATATCTAAAAATAAAGTATATATAATAAATGATGCAGATACAATGACAACAGAAGCACAAAATTGTCTATTAAAAACATTGGAAGAACCACCAGAATATATAACTATAATATTAGTATGCTCAAATGACGGAAATTTGTTAAGTACAATAAAATCTAGATGTACCAGAATACAATTTGAGCCAATATCAAATAACGAAATAAAACATTATATAGAACAACAAGGACAACAAATAAGTGATAATATTGTAGAATTATCACAAGGAAGCATTGGAAAAGCTATACACTTAAACGAAAAAAAGGAAATATATGAAAACATAGAGAAAATTTTATTAAATATGCAAACTAAAGATTTAATAGATATTGTACAAATGTCAGAAATAATATATAAATCTAAAGAGGAAATAAACTCAATACTGGAATATATAAATGTACTATTATTAAAATTAAGCAAGCAAAATATAAAATATATAAAATGTATAGAAACTGTTGAAGAAACTAAAAGAAGACTAAAGGCTAATAGTAATTATGATATGTGTATTGATTATATGATATTTACAATGTGGCAAAACTTAATGAGAAAATAAATGGCTTATAGAAAGGACAAATATATGAAAAGAATAATAGGAGTTAGATTCAAAAGATTAGGAAAAATATATTTCTTTGACCCTAAATGGCTAGAAGTAAAGAAAGGTGAAAACGTAGTTGTAGAGACAGCACAAGGAGAAGAAATTGCAGAAGTAGTTATTCCTAATAGAATGATAGACGAAGAGAAATTAGCAAATCCTCTAAAAAAAGTTTTAAGGTTAGCATCTACTAGAGACTTAAAACATGCAGAAGACTGTAGAAAAAAAGAAAAAGAAGCATTTGAATTATGTAATAAAAAAATAAAAGAACATAAATTAGAAATGACGCTAACAGATGTAGAATATAAATTTGATAATAGCAAAATATTATTTTATTTCACTGCTGATGGAAGAATAGATTTTAGAGATTTAGTAAAAGATTTAGCAGCTGTGTATAAAACAAGAATTGAATTAAGACAAATAGGAGTAAGAGACGAAGTAAAAAGAATCGGTGGTAATGGAGTTTGTGGAAGAGAATTATGTTGTTGTTCATTTTTAAATGATTTTGAAACTGTTTCAATAAAAATGGCAAAAGAACAAAATATCTCATTAAATCCATCAAAAATTTCAGGAAATTGCGGAAGATTAATGTGTTGTCTAAAATATGAACAAGAAGCATATGAAGAAAAATTAAAGAAATTACCTAATATAGGAGCAATTGTAAAAACACCAGAAGGTCAAGGCGAAGTTGATGGAGTAGAAACTTTAAAAGAAATTGTAAAAGTGAAAATAAAAGATGGAGAAATATACAAGTTCAAAAGATTTGAAACTAAAGATATAAAAGTTATAAAAGATGTTACGAGAGAAAAAAAAGCAGAAGAGGAAAAAGAATTTCAAAAAGAACTGAAGGAATTAGAAAATTTAGAAAGAAAAGATTCAAAGTTAAAAGAAAACTAAATGAGAGGTGGTGAAAAAGATGGCATATAAAATTCAATGTGACAAATGTATTAGTTGTGGTGCATGTGCAGCTTCATGTCCAGTAGGGTGCATATCACAAGGCGAAAACTGTTTTGAAATAGATGCATCAGCATGTATAAGTTGTGGAACATGTGCAGGAGTTTGCCCAGTTGAAGCTCCAATCGAAGAATAGAAAATAAATTCACAAAAATATCCTCCTTTGTATATTATATAAAGGGGGATAAAAATGTTTTGCAGAAGATGTTATAGAAATATGCAAAATTGGGATATTACAGCAGAAGAATTTAGAATAAAAATCATGCAAGGAGCAGTTATAATAGATGTTAGAAGTAGACAAGAATATAGAGAAGGGCATTTAGAAGGCGCAATAAATATACCTGAATTCGAAGCAAGAAATAGAATAACAAAAGAAATATTAAATAAAAATCAATTAATATTAATTTATTGTCAATATGGTGGTAGAAGTAGAAACGTATGCAGACTGATGAGAAAAATAGGATATAACAATGTATATAATTTATATGGTGGACTAGAAATGCTTTAGTAAAATGACTAAGTATTCATGTGATTGATAATAAAGAAAAGATATGATAAAATTGCTCGGGTGAGAAAATGGATATAGAAAGAATAGGAAAAGGTACAAAAACGAAAATAAAATATTATAAAGAAATAGATTCAACACATATTCACGCAAAAGAAATTCAACAAGATGGTGATTGTGTCTTAATTGCAGAAATACAAACAAACGGAATTGGAACTAAAGGAAGAATATGGCATACAGGAAAAGAAAATAATATAGCAATGACAATAATAAAACATCCTGAATGTAAGGTAGCAGAATTAAAAGGTCTTACGATACAAATAGCAGAAAAAATACAAGAAGTAATAAAAGAATTGTATGGATATGAATTAAAAATAAAAATGCCGAATGATTTAATTTTAAATGGAAAAAAGATATGTGGAATTTTAACAGAAGTTCATACTCAGGGAGAAAAAATAGAATATTTATTAATAAGTATTGGCTTTAATGTAAATGAAGAAGAATTTAGTAAAGAATTAATCGAGATTGCTACATCATTAAAGAACGAATATAAAAAAGAATTTGATAGAGAAGAGATAATAGTAAATATAATAAATGCAATAAACGAGTTATAATTTATAAAATGATGAATAGAATATATCAGGAGGCTAATATGGATGGAATAATAAGTATTATAAAAGGAGTTACTATATCAATTATATTTACATTGATATGTTTATTAATATTTTCACTAGTGTTGGCATACACAAATGTAAGTGAATCATTTACTGCACCAGTAATAATTATAGTTACAGCAATAAGTATATTTGTAGGAAGCTCCATAGGAAATTTAAAAATGAGGAAAAACGGGTTATTAAATGGAGCATTAATAGGAGGAATATATTTAACAACATTATATTTAATATCAGGACTTATCAGTAAAAATTTCACATTAACATTACAATCAACAATAATGATAATATCAGGCATGATATGTGGGATGTTTGGGGGAATAATAGGAGTTAATAAAGGCTAATATATATTAGCTTTTTTATATAGTGGAAAAGTTCTCCTTGCAGGAGAACCTTCTGTATTAGATAAATATGGCGAGTATTAGATTTTCTTAAAATTTGCATTTGATAGAAAATCTTAGACTCGTTTTTTTATTTAATAAAAAAATCAATAAAAATAGTTGATATTTTTAGAAAAATAGGGTAAAATCTATACAGACTAAAGGAGGAAAGCTATGATAACGTTAGAAGATGTAATAAAAGATGAGGAAGTTGAAGCATTTGTAAAAGCTTCACAAAAACAATTAAATGCATTAGGTTATACAGAACACTCATATAGACATATAGGAATTGTATCAAAAAGAACAGGAGAAATTCTGCAAAAATTGGGATATGATGAAAAGACAGTTGAATTAGGAAAAATAGCAGGATATTTACATGATATAGGAAATTGTGTAAATAGAACAGATCATGCACATAGTGGTGCAATATTGGCGTATAATATTTTAAAAGAAATTGGAATGCCGGCAGATGACAGAACAGAAATAGTTATGGCAATCGGAAATCATGATGAGGGAACAGGAACTGCTGTAAGTGATATATCTGCTGCATTAATATTAGCAGATAAATCAGATGTACATAGAGATAGAGTTACAAATACCAATATGTCAACATTTGATATCCATGATAGAGTAAATTATGCTGTTACTGATGCTAATTTAGAAATAGATGCAGAATCTAGAAAAGTAATATTAAACTTAACTATTGATACTCAAATCTGTCCAGTGCTAGATTATTTTCAAATATTCATGGATAGAACAATGATGAGTAAATATGCTGCAAAATATTTGCATATATGGTTTGAATTGGTAATAAATGGAACAAAGCTATTATAAAAGGAAGGGAACGATAATAAAATGAAAAAGGTAAAAATAACAACAATAATATTAGCAATAATATTAGTCACAATAGTCTCATTTGGTGGTGTATATATACAAACACAAAATAGAATGGAAAACAAGATAAAAGCATACACTTATGGAAGGGAATTAAAGGGAGAAAGACAACTTGAATTAAAGGTATCAACTGCAAGTGAGAGTAGCAATAGTAGTGAAAGTACAGATACTAGTGAAAGTGAAGATACAACAACTCAAGATAATTTAACGCCAGAAAATTATGAAATTGTAAAAAATACAATTGAAAAAAGATTGAAAAGTTTAAGGACTCAAGATTATACGATTTCACTTAACAAAGAAGATGGAACAATCACGGTTGAATTGCCAGAAGATGATAAGACAGATGATTTAGCATATTATTTAACAACATCAGGAAAGGTAGAAATAAAAGAAAAAGATACAAGTACAGAATTGTTAAATGAAAATATGGTAAAAAAAGCACAATATACATATACATCAAACTCTGATGGAGAATATCAAGTGTATTTAGAGATATTATTAACAAAAGATGGACAAGCTAAAATCGAAGAAATTCAAAAAGATTATGCAATTTTAAAAACTGATGTAGATGCTGCTGAATCAGCACAAAAAAGCGAAGAATCAACTGATAATACAGAAAATGCTGAAAGCAAAGAAAACACAGATAATACAGACAATTCAAATAATGAAGAAAAAACAGAAAATACAGAAGAAACAAAGAAAATTGCAAAATTATCTGTAGCAGGAAATGAATATGATATTGAAAAAATCGAAAAGAATGTGATAAGAGCAAAAATAGGTTCTCAAACTTCAAATAATACAACAGTAAATAACAATGTTTCAAAAGCAGCAGAGTTAGCTATGTTAATAAATTCTGGAAAATATCCAGTAGATTATAAAGTACAAAACAATAGATTTGTATATTCAGATATAACACATACACAACTAATATATGCAGCATTAGTAGTAGCAGCATTAATAATTATAGTATTCATAATATTTATTGTAAAATATAAAACAAAAGGTTTACTTGTAAGCATATCATGTGTAGGATTTATAGCATTATTTTTCTTGTTGTTAAGATATACTAATGTTACAATTTCGATAGAAGGAATTGGAGCAATAATACTAACAATGATAATTTATTTAAAATTAAACCAAATGATATTAAGCAAAACAAAAGTAATGAATGTTGTTAATGAAGCTGTAAAAGCAACATATAAAAATCTATTCTTAAAATTAGTACCAGTAATGATTATAACAGTTGTATTCTGCTTCTCAGGATGGACAAACTTAAGTAGCTTTGGAATGATAATGTTCTGGGGACTTGCATTATTAGCATTATACAATGTAATTGTAACAAAAACATTATTGAAATTAAATGAAAACAAATAGGAGGCAAGACATGAAAAAGAAAAATATAAAAATTATTGCAATAGCAATAATGTCACTAGTTATTCTTGCAGGAATAGTAGTTGTAGGAATATTTGGATTTAATAAAGAGCTTAGATATGGACAAGGGCAAGTTATAAATGTATATGTTGAACAAATGGTAGACGTAACAAACATAAAAAAACTTGTAAATGAATGTTTAGCTGGAAAAACTAATATGGTGCAGACTGTAGAAATTTATCAAGACTATGTTACTATAAAAGCAAAAGAAATAACAGAAGAACAAAAAAATAATATTGTAAACAAATTAAAAGAAAATTATGAATTTTCACAAACAGCAGAAGATACAACTATAGAAAATGTTGCAGCAACTAAATATATAGATATTTATAAAAAATATATTGTACCATTTGCAGTTTCAGGAGTTATCGTTTTAGCTTATATAGTTATTAGATATCATAAAAAAGGAATCTTAAAAGTTTTAGGAAGAACAATAATTATACCTGTTTTTGGAGAACTATTTTTACTAAGCGTAATTGCAATAACAAGAATACCAGTTGGCAGATACACACCTGTACTAGTTATAGCAATGTACATAACAAGTATAATGATGGTTATAAGAGAAAATGAAAAATAAATTTATTAGACTGCTTTAGGCTCAGACTTAGAGCAGTTTTTTTATATAATATGAAGCTAGAATCACTAGCTTTTTGAGATTTTGTTGTGTTGACCAGAAACTAAAATAGGGCGAGAGCAAATATAAGAAAGGAAGTAATAAAATGGAAAAAAGAAAAGATTATATAAGTTGGGATGAATATTTCATGGCAATAGCAAAGTTATCAGCAATGAGAAGTAAAGATCCAAACACACAAGTAGGAGCATGTATAGTAAGCGATGATAACAGAATCTTATCAATTGGATATAATGGAGCACCAAACGGATTCGATGATGAAAGATTTCCATGGTCAAGAGAAGGAGAAAATCTAAATACAAAATATCCATACGTATGTCATGCTGAAATGAATGCAATATTGAACTATAGAGGAAACAAAAAAGACTTAGAACATGCAAAAATATATGTGGATTTATTTCCTTGCAATGAATGTGCAAAAATAATAATACAATCAGGAATTAAAGAAGTAGTATATTTGTCAAATAAGTATGCTGATTCAGAAAATAATATAGCTTCACGCAAACTTTTTGATGAATGTGGTGTTATATACAAAAAATTAGAATTAGAGGGAGAGAAAAAAATAGAAATAAAGTTGTAAAATTAACCAATATTTACAATTTACATAAAAAATGATATAATAAAAATAGTACATTGAAAAATTAAAAAATCTAATTTCAAATTTAAGGAGGATATACTAAATGTTATTACCTATCACTAACTACAAAAACGAAATTATTGAAGCAGTTCGTAGTCACTCTTTCACAATTATATCTGCTGAAACAGGTTCTGGTAAATCGACACAGATTCCACAGTATTTAGCAGATTACTATGAGCAAGTAATTGTAACAGAACCGCGGATTATGGCAGCTAAAACATTAGCTAAACGTGTAGCGGAAGAAATGGAGGTAACTTTAGGACAAGAGGTAGGATATAGAACAGCATTCGACAAATGTTCTTCTCCTAATAGTAACATATTATACTGTACTGATGGACTTCAACTTATCAGAACAATATTCAGTGAAGATAATAAAACCAAAAATGTTCTGGTAATTGATGAGGTTCATGAATGGAACCTCAATATCGAAACTCTTGTTGCATGGTGCAAATTCATGCAAGGAAAATGGAATACAAAGGTTGTACTCATGAGTGCGACTTTGGATACGGATGGACTTTCCGAATTCTTTGGGAATGATGTTGCAGTATTAAATATTCCAGGAAATCTGTATGAGGTTTCGATGGAGCAAAGACATCAAATTTCATTAATTGATACAATTAATGAAAACATTAATTGTGGTAAAAATATTTTAGTGTTTGTACCTGGAAAAAAAGAAATTGCTGATGTTATCTATCATCTGGATATAGAAAATGCAATGGTTTTACCACTGCATGGAGAATTAGACTGGGAAGATCAGAAGAAGTGCTTTAAGCATTATCCTGTTTCCAAAGTGATTGTGGCAACAAATGTTGCACAGACATCCATTACAATACCAGATATTGATGTTGTTGTTGATACAGGAGAAGCAAGAATATCAATTGCAGAGAATGGAATTCAGGGGCTTTTTCTAAAACCAATAAGCCGTTCTGACATTATGCAACGTAAAGGACGGGCAGGTAGAACAAAATCTGGAAAATATTTTTTGTGTTCTGATATTCCAATGAAATATCGAGAAGAATATTCTGTTCCGGAAATCCAGAGGAGCATTCTTGACCGTGTGGTATTACAATTAGCTACAATTGGAATTGATGCAGAAGAACTTGAATTTTTCCATCAGCCGGATTTGAGCGAAATAAAGTTATCTAAAAAAACACTGACTGATATAGGAGCGTTTTCAGAAAAACAGGTAACAGCAATTGGACGTAAAATTGTAAAAATGCCTGTATCTGTTCAGGTGGCTCGAATGATAGTAGAGGCTGAAAAGTATGGAGTTACAGAGCAAGTTATAACGATTGCGTCTATTATTGAGAATGGAGGTCTGCTTTCAAAAGAAGGTAAATATAATGATTTTACTTCTGAATATAAAAGTGACTTGTTAGCTGAACTGGATGTTTGGAAATCAATAAATCAGATGAAATACATTGATTTTCAAAAACTGGGAATCAATAAGCGAACATTCTTCAGAGTTAAAGAAAACATTCAGAAGTTGAAAGAAGCTCTAGCTGGAATTGTAGAATTAACACATAACAATGACAGAGAAGCTGTTGTAAAATCTTGTTTATATGGGTTGGTTTCTCATATATATGTAAGAGACTATGACAATATGTATTATAGTGAAGACGGCTCAGAAGTACGACTTGACAGAAAAAGTTGTGTATCGTATTGTCCACAGATTATCGTAGGCATTCCAAAAACCATTGAATTTAAGGATATGTATGGATGTACAGATACTATGGATTTGGTGAATTTTGTAAGTAAAATCGATGTGAGTACATTGATTGAACTTGTACCCAATAAAGTGATTGAAACCACTAGTTTACGTTATTCTGCAAGTGAGGATGCAGTCGAAGTTACAATAAATCGAAGTTTCTTAAGAAACGAGATAGACTATGAAATCATTTATGATTACTTCAATCCTCAGTATTCTGAGTTGAAGGCAAAATATGAGGAGGAAATGAGGAACAAAAACTACTCGAGAAAACAAAGAGTAGTGATGATTGATGGTAAACAGTTTGAAGTAGAATATAATTCTTGGGAGAAAAGAGGAATAGTTTATCTTGATTCTGAAACTCTGTTTACAACAAATGTAAAAGAGCTGAAACTTGATTCAGGAGAGAAAGTGCATTTTGCTTTAACATCATTGTATGGTAGGAGAGAAACTAATATTGTTGCACTTAAAAATGCAGTGGAAATGAATCGGATTAAAAGGCTGCGTGAAGGAATGAGAAAGGAGTATGATGTATTAAAGGTAAACACTATTACCGATGCCATTGCCAATGCTAGTAGAATTGGTAAAGTTGAACTTACTATGAATAATGGAGGCTATGGTGATACACCGATTTTTGTTTACGGATACATTGAACTGAAAAAGAACAAGGTAACATTTAGAATTGGTGATGACGAAAATGTTGCAAAATCCAATACACTGGAAGCTTTGCAATATCTATTTATGAAAGAAATAGAAAAGAGATACGGAGAAAATAAATTCAGTCACCAAAAAGGTAAGAAAAAACAAATTCTTACAGAGTCTGAAAGAGAGGTGAAAGAGGATTTTTATTCCTTTGTAAGGGAAGTGTTAGCAAATCTTACTATAGAAAATGCTCTTGAAAACTTGGAATTCCTTGAGGAATATTATCAAGAAGTAATAAAGTAGGATTTCAACATCAGCAAAAAAGCTACCAACAATTGTTGGTAGCTTTTTTGCTGTAACAAATTGGAGAAATTTACCTAAAAGTATTGACATAAATGCAAAAACATTATATAATAGATGAGCATGAAATATAGCGTTGAAGCTGAATGTGGCTACACTCCTAGAGTGGAGGGAACTTCAGTGGAGTATGTCTTGGCTAGACCAGGCGGTAAGTTTAATAAAAAAAGCACTTATCCCAGAATCATCATGCGAATTTTTGGGATTTTAAAATGGGAATTAACAAAACACCCGGATGTGTTATAACTTGCCAACGCGTAATTTTAATAAACAATATTATTTTAAGGAGGGAAAATTACAATGGCAAAAACAGTTGTATCAAGTGAAAAAATTAGAATAAGACTAAAAGCTTATGACCATGTAGTTTTAGATCAGTCTGCTGAAAAGATAGTAGATACTGCTAAGAAAACAGGAGCAAAAGTATCAGGTCCTATTCCATTACCAACACAAAAAGAAATCGTAACAATCTTACGTTCTCCACACAAACACAAAGATTCAAGAGAACAATTCGAAATGAGAACACATAAAAGAGTTATTGATATTCTTTATCCAACACAAAAAACAATGGATAGTTTAATGAAACTAGAACTACCAGCAGGTGTTGACATCGAAATAAAAAACTAGTTTCAAATATATAATATATTAAAAAATCGAAAACCACGCTGATAAGTAATAGATGGTAATTATAAACAAGTATCGCTAGGCAAGCGAGGAGAAATTTTCGAGGCAGTACTTATGTACGGCGAGAAAATGACGACGAAGCTTAACAATGCGAGACGCAGTTTAGAATTAGCAGATCAGCCAATAGGAGGAGAAATAAAGATGAAAAAAGCATTAATAGGAAAAAAATTAGGAATGACTCAAATATTTGATGAAAATGGAACAGTTATTCCAGTAACAGTATTAGAAGCAGGTCCATGTGTAGTTGCTCAAGTAAAAACATTAGAAAATGATGGATATGAAGCAGTACAATTAGGATTTGGAGAAGTTAAAGAAAACAAATTAAACAAACCAGAAAAAGGACATTTTGCAAAAGCAAATGTTGTAGCAAAGAAACATTTAAGAGAATTCAGACTAGATTCAATAGAAGGAATCAAAGTTGGAGACGAATTAAAAGCAGATGTATTTGCTGAAGGTGATAAAATAGATGTACAAGGAACATCAAAAGGAAAAGGATTCCAAGGTGTAATAAAAAGACATGGTCAACATAGAGGACCAATGGGACATGGTTCAATGTATCATAGAAGACCAGGTTCAATGGGACCAACATCAACACCAGGAAGAGTATTTAAAGGTAAAAAACTTCCAGGACATATGGGAAGAGTTACAGTTACAATCCAAAACTTAGATGTTGTAAGAGTAGATTTAGACAAAAACGTAATATTAGTAAAAGGTAGTGTTCCAGGACCAAAAGGAGCTATCTTAAAAATAAAATCAGCTGTAAAAGCTATATAAGGTTATAGAAAAGGAGGAAATACGAAATGCCAAAAGTAGATGTATATAACATGCAAGGTAAAAAAGTTAGTGATGTAGAACTAAGTGCAGCAGTATTTGGAATCGAACCAAATGAAGCAGTTGTACATAGTGTATTAGTAAACTACTTAGCTAATCAAAGACAAGGTACACAAAGTACAAAAACAAGAGCAGAAGTTCGTGGTGGTGGTAGAAAACCATGGAGACAAAAAGGAACAGGTAGAGCAAGACAAGGTAGTATACGTGCTCCACAATGGATTAAAGGTGGTATTGCATTAGGTCCAAAACCACGTTCATATAAATATAGAATAAATAAAAAAGAAAAACAACTTGCAATAAGATCATTATTAAGTGCAAAAGTATTAGATAATGAATTGACAGTTGTTGATAAATTAGAAGTTAAAGAACCAAAAACAAAAATAATGGCAAAAGCTTTAACAGATTTAAAAATTGAAGGAAAAACATTAATAATTTTAACAGAAAACAATGAAAATGCTTACTTATCAAGCAGAAACATTGAAGGTGTTAAAGCAATAAGATTAAATATGATAAATGTATTTGATTTATTAAACTGCAGTAAATTAGTATTACCACTAGATACTGTTAAAAAATTAGAGGAGGTGTATGCCTAATGTTACCAGAAGAAGTAATAATAAGACCAGTAATAACTGAAAAAAGCAATGATGAAATGCAAGCAGGAAAATACACTTTCGAAGTTAACAAAAAAGCAACAAAAGTTGATGTAGCAAAAGCAGTAGAAAAACTATTTGAAGTAAAAGTATTAAATGTTAACACAATGATAGTAAAAGGAAAAACAAAGAGAGTTAGATATGTTGAAGGAAAAACACCAGATTGGAAAAAAGCTATTGTTACAATAGATATCAACCCAGCTGATAAAACATATCTTGGAAAAGGTGGAAAAGCAGTTAAAGTTTCTAAAAAATATAAGGATTCTATTGATGAGTTCATGGGAGCATAGATAGTTCAAAAAATAATAGCAATCTTGCTTCGTTGAAATTCATTCAAAACGCGGTTACATACACCACGTATGCGCCCTTGCCTTTTGAATAAATTTCGCCTAGCAATATAACTATTCTTTTTCGAACTAAGTTTGCTTAGAAATATCGGGAAAGAACCCGGAAAATAAAGAATATCTGCAAGTGGAGCAGGAAAAAATCCACAAAATATAGAGAAGAGTTTGCATTAAAAACAAATATTACAAGGCAGATGAACGAGAAAACCGGAAACGTACACATAGTACGTTGAGGATTTTCGAAGTGAAATCTAACACAGTAAGATTTGGAATTTAATGTGAACGAGAAAGGAAAAAGAAATGGGAATAAAAAGATTTAAAGCCTATACACCATCAAGAAGAAATATGACAGTTTCTGATTATGCAGAAATTACTAAAAAGACACCAGAAAAATCTTTATTAGCAAAGAAAAAGAAAAATGCAGGAAGAAACTCATATGGTAGAATAACAGTAAGACATCAAGGTGGAGGAAATAGACAAAAATATAGAATTATAGATTTTAAAAGAAATAAAGATGACATGGAAGCAACAGTTGTTGGAATCGAATATGATCCAAACAGAAGTGCTAACATAGCATTAATCAAATATGAAGATGGAACATTAAATTATATTATAGCACCACAAGGTTTAAAAGATGGAGACAAAGTTGTATCTGGTGAAAAAGCAGATATTAAACCAGGTAACTGTTTACCAATATCAAATATACCAGTTGGAACATTAATTCATAATATTGAATTAAATCCAGGTCAAGGTGCAAAATTAGTAAGAGTTGCAGGACAAAGTGCACAATTAATGGCTAAAGAAGGAAAATATGCTCATGTAAGATTACCATCAGGAGAAATGAGATTAGTTTTAGCTAGATGTAGAGCTACAATAGGTGTAGTTGGAAATGCAGAACATGAAAATGTTAAATTAGGAAAAGCAGGTAAAACAAGACATTTAGGAATTAGACCAACAGTTAGAGGTTCTGTAATGAACCCAGTAGATCACCCACATGGTGGAGGTGAAGGTAGAGCTCCAATAGGACACGCAGGACCAATGACTCCTTGGGGTAAACCAGCTCTAGGATACAAGACAAGAGATTCTAAAAAGAAAACAAATAAATTTATAGTAAAGAGAAGAAAGTAGAATAGGAGGAAAATCATATGTCAAGATCAAGTAAGAAAAAACCTTTCATAGCTCCAGAATTAATAAAAAGAGTAGAAGCTATGAATGAAAGTGGAAACAAAGAAGTAATCAAGACATGGTCAAGAGCTTCAACAATTTATCCACAAATGATTGGACACACAATTGCTGTTCATGACGGTAGAAAACATGTGCCAGTATATATTACAGAAGAAATGATAGGTCATAAATTAGGTGAATTTGCTCCTACAAGAACATTTAAAGGTCATGCAGGAGAAAAAACTACAAAGAAATAAAAAATTAATTTAAGGAGGGAATTGTAGTGGAAGAAACAGCAATAATGGAAGCAAAAGCAACATTAAGATATGCTAGAATATCTGCAAGAAAAGTAAAAATCGTTGCAGACTTAATAAGAGGAAAAGATGTTGATGAAGCTTTAGCAATCGTAAAATTTACACCAAAAGCATCATCAGTGATAATAGAAAAATTATTAAAATCAGCAATTGCGAACGCTGAAAACAATCATGATATGAAACATGAAAATTTATATGTTGCCGAAATATATGCAAATCAAGGTCCAACATTAAAGAGAATAAGACCTGCAGCAAAAGGTTCAGCAGTTAGAATTAGAAAAAGAACAAGTCATATAACAATAGTTTTAAAAGAAAAGGAGGCATAATTTAGATGGGACAGAAAGTACATCCAACAGGTGTAAGAGTTGGAATAATAAAAGACTGGACAGCTAAATGGTATGCAGATTCTAAAGATTTTGCAGATTATTTAGTAGAAGACCAAAAAATTCGTAAATTTTTAAAGAAAAAATTATACGCAGCTGGAATTTCTGATATCGAAATTGAAAGAACAGCTAAAATGATTAAAGTTAATGTTCATGCAGCTAAACCAGGAATAATAATTGGAAAAGGTGGAGCTGGAGCAGAAAGCTTAAAAGCAGAATTAACAAAATTAATAGGAAAAGACATAAATATAAACATAGTTGAAGTTAAAGCAATTGATACAGATGCACAATTAGTTGCAGAAAACATTGCAGGACAACTAGAAAGAAGAATTTCATTCAGAAGAGCTATGAAACAATGTATGCAAAAAGCTATGAAATCAGGTGCTTTAGGAATAAAGACAGCAGTATCTGGAAGATTAGGTGGAGCTGACATGGCCAGAACAGAATTCTACAAAGAGGGAACAATTCCACTACAAACTTTAAGAGCTGATATTGATTATGGATTTGCAGAAGCAGATACAACATATGGAAAAATCGGTGTTAAAGTTTGGATATATAAAGGAGAAGTTCTTCCAGCTAAAAAAGTGGAAGGAGGAGACAAATAATGCCATTAATGCCTAAAAAAACAAAATATAGAAAAATGCAAAAAGGTAGAAATAGAGGAAAAGCAACAAGAGGAAATAAAGTAACAGATGGAGAATATGGAATACAAGCTGTTGAAGCAGGATTAATAAAAGGAAATCAAATTGAAGCAGCACGTATTGCTATGACACGTTATACAAAAAGAGGTGGAAAAGTTTGGATTAAGATATTTCCAGACAAACCAATAACACAAAAACCAGCCGGAACTCGTGGTGGTAAAGGTAAAGGTAATGTTGAATATTGGGTAGCAGCTGTAAAACCAGGTAGAGTTATGTTCGAAATAGCAGGAGTACCAGAAGCAACAGCTAGAGAAGCCTTGAGATTAGCTATGAATAAACTACCAATCAAAACAAAATTCGTAGCAAAAGAAACTGTAAGCAAGGTGGGTGATAGTGATGAAGATAAATAAAATAAGAGAAATGTCTTCACCAGAATTAGAAAAAGAATTAGGTGAACTAAAAACAGAATTATTTAAATTAAAATTTAGTTTAGCTACAAATGGATTAGATAATCCAATGAAAATCAAAGAGGTTAAAAAAGACATAGCTAAAATAAATACTGTATTAACAGAAAGAAAAATAGCAGAAGCTAAGGCTTAGGCTTAAAAATAGACACGAATTTGATTAAAGGGTAATCAAATGACCAAAAGTAGAAGGAGGTATAAGACCTATGGAAGAAAGAAATCTTCGCAAAGTTATGGTAGGAACTGTTACATCTGACAAAATGGATAAAACAGTAGTTGTTTCAGTAGAAACAAGTGTAAGCCATAAAATGTATGGAAAAACAGTAAAAAGAACATACAAATTAAAAGCGCATGATGAAGAAAATAAATGTGAAATAGGAGATAAAGTAAAAGTAATGGAAACAAGACCACTTTCTAAAGATAAAAGATGGAGAGTAGTTGAGATTCTTGAAAAAGGAGGAAAATAAGTCATGATACAACAACAATCAATATTAAAAGTTGCTGACAATACTGGAGCAAAAGAAATTATGTGTATCAGATGTATGGGTGGTTCATATATGAAAACAGCCAACATCGGTGACGTAATAGTTGCCTCTGTTAAAACAGCAGCACCTGGTGGAGTTGTTAAAAAAGGTGATGTAGTTAAAGCTGTAATAGTAAGAACAAAACAAGGGCTAAGAAGAGCTGATGGTTCTTATGTAAAATTTGATGAAAATGCAGCAGTAATAATCAAAGATGATAAGACACCAAAAGGAACACGTATATTTGGGCCAGTTGCAAGAGAATTAAGAGAAAAGGATTATATGAAAATATTATCATTAGCACCAGAAGTTCTATAAGATGATATAATTAATAAACAAAGAAGGAGGTTAAACTCAATGAAAATAAAAAAAGGAGATACAGTCCAAGTTTTATCTGGAAATGATAAAGGTAAAAAAGGAGAAGTATTACAAGTTATGCCTAAAGACTCAAAAATAGTTGTAAAAGGAGTAAATGTTAGAAAAAAACATATTAAACCTAGAAAACAAGGAGAAGAAGGCGGAATAATCCCAGTTGAATGTGCTGTTAACAGTTCAATTGTTAATGTAGTATGTCCAAAATGTGGAAAAGCAACAAGAGTTGGATATAAAATTGAAGATGATAAAAAAGTTCGTGTTTGTAAAAAATGTGGAACAAAAATAAAATAAGAATTGAAAGGAGGAATAACTAGAAATGGAAAAATTGAGAGAACAATATGAAAAAGAAGTAATTCCAGCATTAATGAAAAAGTTTGAATATAAATCAGTTATGCAAGTTCCAAGACTTGATAAAATAGTTATAAATATTGGGTTAGGAGATACAAAGGAAAACCCAAAATCATTAGAAAATGCAATGAATGACTTAACACAAATTACAGGTCAAAGACCTATGATAACAAAAGCTAAGAAATCTATTGCAGCATTCAAATTAAGAGAAGGAGCAAACGTTGGATGCAAAGTTACATTAAGAAAAGATAAAATGTATGATTTTGCAAATAAACTATTTAACGTAGCACTTCCTAGAGTTAGAGACTTTAGAGGTGTTTCTGCAAATTCTTTTGATGGTAGAGGAAATTACTCTATGGGATTAAAAGAACAATTAGTATTCCCAGAAATCGAATATGATAAAATTGATAAATTAAGAGGAATGGATATCATATTTGTAACAACTGCTGAAACAGACGAAGAGGCAAAAGAGCTATTAAAATTATTAGGAATGCCTTTCAAAGCGTAAATTTTAAGGAGGAGAAAAAATAATGGCTAAAAAATCATTAAAAATAAAACAAGCTAGACCACAAAAATATGCAACTAGAGAATATAATAGATGCAAAATTTGTGGAAGACCACATGCTTATATTAGAAAATATGGAATTTGCCGTGTATGTTTCAGAGAATTAGCACACAAAGGTGAAATTCCAGGTGTAAAAAAAGCAAGTTGGTAATATACAATTTGAACAATAAAAAAGAAGAAATATAACAAAGGGAATTGTAATCCCAGACATAGATAAAGGAGGGAAAGTAAATTGAACATTACAGATCCAATAGCAGACATGTTAACAAGAATAAGAAATGCTAACAGTGCAAAACACAAAACAGTTGATATTCCTGCATCAAAAATGAAAACAGCAATAGCTGAAATTCTATTTAAAGAAGGATATATCAAATCATTTGAAATAATAAACAATGAAACTCAAGGAATCATAAGAGTAACATTAAAATATGATGAAAAAGGAAATAGAGTAATCGACGGAATAAAAAGAATCAGTAAACCAGGATTAAGAGTATATGCTGGAAAAGAAGAACTACCAAAAGTATTAAATGGCTTGGGAATTGCTATAGTTTCAACATCAAAAGGATTAAAAACAGATAAAGAAGCAAGAGAAGCTGGAATTGGTGGAGAAGTATTAGCATATATTTGGTAATAAAATATAAAGAAATTTTGAAAAAGGGTAATCACTAGTTCATACGGGTAGGGGACATATCTTGTCCTAAGAGAAAAGCCGGTGAAAAAGATGTGTACCCTGACAAATAACAGGGAAAAATTAACCTAATCGCGAAAATACTAATATAAGTAAAAATAAACGTTAGGCGAACGCCCTACAAAAAAAGGAGGAAGAAAAATGTCAAGAATAGGAAATAAACCTATCGCAGTACCAGTAGGTGTAGAAGTTAAAATAGACGGACAAAAAATAACTGTAAAAGGACCTAAAGGTACACTAGAAAGAGAAATACATAAAAATATTTCTGTAGAAATGGAAAACAACACTATTAAAGTTACAAGACCAAATAACGAAGCTCTAAATAGAAGTTTACATGGATTAACTAGAACTTTAATAAGCAATATGATAGAAGGTGTAGAAAAAGAATACACAAGAGAATTACAAATAAATGGTGTAGGTTATAGAGCACAAAAACAAGGAAATAACTTAAACCTAACATTAGGATATTCTCATCCAGTAATTTTTGAAGCACCAGAAGGAATTACTTTCGATGTACCAAATCCAAATACTATAATCGTAAAAGGTATAGATAAGGAATTAGTTGGTCAAACAGCTGCTAATATTAGAACAAAAAGACCACCTGAAGTATATAGAGGTAAAGGTATTAAATATGCTGAAGAAGTTATTAGACGTAAAGAAGGAAAGACAGGTAAATAATAATTACTAAGTTTAGAAAGGAGTTAAAAATGGTTAGTAAAACAGATAGAAAACTAGAAAGAAATAGAAGACATGCTAGAGTTAGAACTAAAGTATCTGGAACAGCAGAAAGACCAAGATTATGTGTATACAGAAGTAATACAAATTTATATGCACAAATCATTGATGATGTTGCAGGAAATACATTAGTATCTGCTTCAACATTAGATAAAGAAATTAAAACAAAAAAATCTAATATCGAAGCAGCCAAAGAAGTTGGAGCTTTAATCGCAAAAAGAGCAGCTGCTAAAAAAATAACAACTGTAGTATATGATCGTAGTGGATACATATACCATGGAGTTAGAAGGAGGATTAGAATTCTAATGGAAGAAAATAAAATGCCAGAATTAAAAGAAAAAGTAGTAGCTATAAATAGAGTAGCAAAGGTTGTAAAAGGTGGTAGAACATTCAGATTTAGTGCTGTTGTAGTTGTTGGTGACGGAGCAGGACATGTAGGAATCGGAAATGGTAAAGCTGCTGAAGTTCCAGATGCTATCAAAAAAGCTATTCAAGAAGCTAAAAAGAATTTAGTAGAAGTTCCAATTGTTGGAACAACAGTACCTCATGAATTTGTAGGAAAATTCGGTAGTGCAAAAGTTATGCTAAAACCAGCTGCAGTTGGTACAGGACTTATAACTGGAGGAAGTGTTAGACCAGTATTAGAGCTTGCAGGATACAAAGATGTACGTACAAAAGTTATCGGAACAAACAATCCAAGAAACGTTGTATATGCAACTATTGAAGGTTTAAAGAGTATGCAAACAATTGAACAAGTAGCTAAAAAGAGAAATAAAAAAGTAGAAGAAATAATGTAATTAACGTACACATTAGAAAAAAATGTGTCACTTAACAAAAAATAAGGAGGTGCAAAAAATGAAATTAGGAGAATTAAGACCAGCTGTTGAGAAAAAAGATAGAAAAAGATTAGGACGTGGTATCGGTTCAGGTAATGGAAAAACTGCAGGAAAAGGACATAAAGGACAAAATGCAAGAAGTGGTGGAGGAGTTAGAAGAGGCTTCGAAGGAGGTCAAACACCATTATATAGAAGATTACCAAAAAGAGGATTTACAAATAGAAATTCTAAGAACTACACAGAAGTAACATTAACAATGTTAAATAAGTCAAAAGCAACAGATGTAACAGCAGAAAGCTTAGTAGAAGAAGGAATAATCGGAAAAATAAATGATGGAATCGTAGTTTTAGCAACAGGAAAATTAGAGAAAAAATTAAATGTAAAAGCAAATAGATTTACTGCAACTGCTAAGGAAAAAATCGAAGCCCTAGGCGGAAAGGCAGAGGTGATTTAGTTGTTTAAAACGATAAAAAACGCTTTAAAAACACCGGATGTAAGAAAAAGACTATTATATACATTAATTCTTATTGTATTATTTAGACTAGGATGCTATATAACAGTTCCTGGTGTAAATACAATAACATTAAATGAAGCAATGAGTTCAAGCAACGGAATTGCAGGATTTATAGACATAATTTCAGGAGGAGCTTTCTCAAGATTCTCAATATTTGCAATGTCAGTAAGTCCATACATAACAGCATCAATTGTTGTTCAATTATTAGCAATGATTATACCATCTTTAGAAAGACTTGCTAAAGATGGAGGAGAAGAAGGACAAAAAATAATGAATAGATGGACTAAGATTATAACAATAATCTTAGCTCTAATCGAAGCTATTGGAATATACCTATCATACAGAAAATCTGGAATATTTATCAATGAAGGATGGTTGACAGGAGCACTAGTAGTTGCATCATTAGTAACAGGAACTTCTCTATTAATGTGGCTTGGAGAACAAATCACAAGCAAAGGAATTGGAAATGGTATATCAATGATAATATTCATAGGAATTATATCAGGATTACCAACAGCTGTAACAACTATATGGAATCTAATTGTTACATCATCAGGATTTAGTACAATTGGATTAATTACATCATTAGGAATTATAATTGGAGCAATTATTTTAGTAGCAGGAGTTGTATTTGTACAACAAGCTGAAAGAAGAGTTCCAGTACAATATTCTAAAAAAGTTGTAGGAAGAAAAATGGTTGGAGCACAAAATACATATATTCCTTTAAAATTAGCTATGGCAGGAGTAATGCCAGTAATCTTTGCATCATCATTTATGACATTCCCAGCAATGGTAATTTCAATGTTTGCAGATGTACAAAATTTATCAGGATTTTGGGCAGGAGTTTATAAATTCTCAATTGCTACATCATCTTCAAGTGTTGGATGGGGATATTCATTAGCAAATGCAATAGTATACTTGTTATTAATAGTAGGATTTACATTTTTCTATACTTATGCTACATTTAATCCAGCAGAAGTATCTAATAACATTAAGAAAAATGGTGGATTCATTCCAGGAATAAGAGCTGGAAAACCAACAACAGATTATTTATCATCTATAATAGCAAAACTAACAGTATTTGGAGGAGTTTTCTTGGCAGTAATTGCTATACTTCCAATGCTATTAAGATTCACAAGTTTGAATGTTTCATTTGGTGGAACTTCAATATTAATTGTTGTAGGTGTTGCACTAGAAACAGTACAACAATTAGAATCACAATTAGTAATGAGACATTATAAAGGATTTTTAGAATAAAAAATTGCACTTATCGAAAGATAAGTGTATTTTTTTGCAAATTAATTGACAAACTAAACAAAATAAGCTAAAATATAATTGCAAAATTACGAAAGAAAGCCTCTAAATATTTAGAGGCAACTATTTTTTCGAAAAGAGAAAGGATGAAAGAAAAATGAATATTATTATGTTAGGAGCTCAAGGAACAGGAAAGGGAACTGTTGCAGGTTTAATAAGTGAAAATACAGGATGGCCACAAATATCAACAGGAGATATATTTAGAAAAAATATAAGTGAAAAAACAGAATTGGGAGTTGAAGCTGAAAAGTATATATCAAAAGGAAACCTAGTTCCAGATGAAATAACAGTACCAATGGTAGAAGACAGATTAACATGGGAAGATGCAAAAAATGGGGTTATTTTAGACGGATTTCCAAGAACAATAGAACAAGCTGAAAAGCTAGATAAAATATTAGAGAAAAAAGGAGAAAAAATTGATTTAGTAATTAATTTAGTTACTCCAAAAGAAGAAATTATTGATAGAATGTTAACAAGAAGAGTATGTACAAATCCAGAATGCAAAGCAACATATAATATCAAATTACATCCACCAGTAAAAGAAGGAATATGTGACAAATGTGGTGCTCCACTAAAGCAAAGAGATGACGATTCAGATCCAGAAGCAATCAAAAGAAGACTAGAGATATATGAAGAAAAAACAAGCCCATTAGTAGAATATTACAAAAATAAAGGAGTTTTAAGAACAGAAACAGTAAGTATATCAATAAATCATATGGGAAA
>MNRR01000028.1:37965-40104 GCA_001916055.1 Clostridium sp. 28_12 | reverse complement strand
GATGTTGCAGAAGAAGTAGTAAGAGATATAAAAAAATAAAAGGTTAAAATCAGAAAGGAAGCGTAATAAATGGTTACAATAAAATCTAAAAGAGAAATCGAACTAATGAGGGAAGCAGGACGTGTAACAGCGCTGACACATAAAGCAATAGAAGATGCCATAAAACCAGGAATGACAACAGCTGATATTGATAGAATTGCAGAAGAAACAATGAAAAAATATGGTGCAGTTTCAGCAGAAAAGGGATATGACCCAGGAATAAGAGGTGTTCCTCCATATCCTGCTGCAACATGTATATCAATAAATGATGAGGTAATACATGGTGTTCCATCAAATAAGAGAATAATAAAAGACGGAGATATTGTAAGTGTAGACTTAGTAGCTTTGAAAAATGGATATAATGGAGATGCAGCAAGAACTTTTTTAGTAGGAAATGTATCAGAAGAAGCAAAAAGATTAGTTGAAGCAACAAAACAAGCATTTTTTGAGGGAATAAAATATGCTAAAAAAGGAAACAGAATAGGAGACGTTTCACATGCAATTGGAGAATATATAAAATCACAAGGATATTCTGTAGTAAGAGAATTTGAAGGCCATGGAATTGGAAGAGATATGCATGAGGAACCAGAAATACCTAATTATGGTAGAGCTGGCAGAGGAATAAGGCTTGAACCGGGTATGACTTTAGCAATAGAACCAATGGTAATACAAGGAAAACCAGACATATGGGAACTAGAAGATGGATGGACAATTGTAACACAGGATGGAAGCTTAGCTGCACACTATGAAAATACAATTTTAATTACAGAAAATGAGCCGGAACTATTGACAATACTATAAAAATATTATATAATGTATGAGTTAATACAAAAAAATAGAATATTATGGAAAACTTATGTGCAAAAACCATATGTTTTCTTCATAAATAAAGCTCTTTAAAAAGGAGGTAAATTAATTTGGCAAAAGAGGATGTAATAGAAGTAGAAGGTACAGTCGTTGAAACTCTACCAAATACAAACTTCAAAGTTGAACTTGAAAATGGACACCAAATACTAGCTCATATTTCAGGAAAACTAAGAATGAATTATATTAAAATTCTACCAGGAGATAAAGTAAAAGTAGAACTATCACCATATGATTTAACAAGAGGAAGAATTACTTGGAGAGCAAAATAAAAGTAAACAATCAATTAACCCAAATATAAAATATTAGGAGTGTAATTTATGAAAAAATTTATAAATTACATAAAAGTAAAGGAGGGGAATCGAATGAAAGTAAGACCATCAGTAAAGAAAATGTGTGACAAATGTAAAGTAATAAAAAGAAAAGGTGTAATTAGAGTTATATGTGAAAACCCTAAACACAAACAAAGACAAGGGTAACCTAAAGTTTATAACACAAATGAGGTAGCGGCTGTTAGACTTGAAAAAGTTTACATATCAAATTTGTGTTTATATATATGTCTGAAATAAGACTTAAAGATCTAAAGTTAAATAAAATTCAAACAAAAAAGAAAAATTTGGAGGTGTAAAAACATGGCTCGTATAGCAGGAGTAGACTTACCTAAAGAAAAAAGAGTAGAAATAGGACTTACATATATTTATGGTATAGGAGTATCTAGTTCAAATAAAATCTTAGCAAAAGCTGGTATAAATCCAGATACAAGAGTTAAAGACTTAACTGATGAAGAAGTTAATAAAATAAGAAAAGTTATTGACGAATCATATAAAGTTGAGGGTGACTTAAGAAGAGAAGTTTCACTTAATATAAAAAGACTAACAGAAATTGGATGCTACAGAGGACTAAGACATAGACTTCCAGTAAGAGGACAAAGAACAAAAACTAATGCTCGCACAAGAAAAGGTCCAAGAAAATTAGTAAGCAAATCTAAAAAATAGAATTATAAATCAAAATATATAAAGTTGATGAAATAAACATCAAACTCTAATTAAGGAGGGAAAATAAAGACATGGCAAACAAAAATGGAGTTAAAAAACCAGTTGCTAGAAGAAACAGAAAAAACATCGATAAAGGTGAAGCTCATATTCATTCTAGCTTTAACAATACAATAGTTACAATTACAGACACAAAAGGAAATACAATTTCATGGGGGAGTGCTGGAGGACTAGGATTTAAAGG
>MNRR01000028.1:11832-37951 GCA_001916055.1 Clostridium sp. 28_12 | reverse complement strand
GGACAAAAATTGTTCTTAAAAGGTTCAAGAAAAAGCACACCATTTGCAGCAGGAGAAGTTGCAGAAACAGCAGCTAAAGCAGCAATGGAACACGGATTAAAAACTGTTGAAGTATATGTTAAAGGACCAGGAGCTGGAAGAGAAGCTGCAATAAGAGCACTTCAATCAGCAGGTCTTGAACTAAGCAGTATTAAAGACGTAACACCAATCCCACATAATGGATGTAGACCACCAAAAAGAAGAAGAGTATAATTATAAAGAATTTATAAACCCTATGTGAAACATATCTTGTCACAAAGGGAATACATAAGGGAAAGATGTGTCCCTAAAAAACCAAAAAAAGTATAGTAAATAGAAAGAGGTGTAAATAAAAGATGGCACGTTATACAGACGAACAATGTCGTATTTGCCGTAGAGAAGGACAAAAATTGTTCTTAAAAGGTTCAAGATGTTATTCTGATAAATGTAGTATATCTAGAAGAAACTATGCACCAGGACAACATGGACAAAAAAGAGCAAAACTTTCTGAATACGGAACTCAATTAAGAGAAAAACAAAAAACAAAATCATACTATGGAGTTGGAGAAAAACAATTTAGAGGATATTTCCAAATGGCATCTAATAAAAAAGGAGTAACAGGTGATAACCTATTACAAATATTAGAAAGCAGATTAGATAATGTTGTTTACAGACTAGGATTTGGAGCTTCAAGAGCACAAGCTAGACAATTAGTAAACCATGGCCAATTTGCAGTTAATGGAAAGAAAGTTGATATTCCATCATACTTAGTAAAAGCTGGAGATGTTATAACAGTAAGAGAAAATAAGAAAGAAAATGCAACAATTAAAGCTAATGTAGAGGCAAATGCAGCAAGACCAGTTCCAGCATGGTTAGAATTAAATAATGAAACTTTAAGTGGTAAAGTAGTAAGATTAGCATCTAGAGAAGATGTTGATATTCCAGTTGAAGAGCATTTAATAGTAGAGCTTTACTCTAAATAGTTTTTAAAATATTAGGAGGTAGAAATGATAGAATTTGAAAAGCCAAATATTGAATGTCTAGAGGTTGATGATGCAAATAATTATGCAAAATTTGTATGCGAACCATTAGAAAGAGGATATGGGGTAACAATAGGAAATTCATTAAGAAGAATATTACTTTCTTCATTAACAGGTTGTGCAATAACAAGTATAAAAATAGAAGGTGTATTACATGAATTTTCAAGCATACCAAATGTTGTAGAAGATGTTCCAGAAATTATAGTAAACTTAAAAAATGTTAGACTAAAATTTGCTGAGAACGAAGAAAAAGTTATGAGAATTAACTTTAAAGGAGAAGGAGAAGTTACTGCAGCAGATATTGTAACAGATGGTACTGTAGAAATTTTAAATCCAGACTTACATATAGCAACTGTATCTGAAGGTGGACAGTTGATAATGGAATTGACAGCAGATATGGGAAGAGGATATTCCCCTTCTGAAAAGAACAAGAAACCTAATCAAGACATATCTGTGCTTCCAATAGAATAGATTCAATTTATACACCAGTAAAAAAAGTAAATTATCAAGTAAAAAACACTAGAGTAGGCCAAATGGTTGATTATGATAAATTAATTATAGAAGTTTGGACAGATGGAAGCTTAAAAGCTCATGAAGCATTAAGCTTAGCTGCTAAAGTAATGACAGGTCATTTAGAATTATTTATAGATTTATCAGAGGCAACAAGAAATACACAAGTAATGATTGAGAAAGAAGAATCAAAGAAAGAAAAAGTATTAGAAACTTCTATTGAAGACTTGGAATTATCTGTACGTTCATTCAACTGCTTGAAAAGAGCAGGAATAGCTACAGTAGAAGATTTAACAAATAAATCTGAAAGTGATATGATGAAAGTTAGAAATTTAGGTAAAAAATCATTAGATGAAGTAATTGCAAAATTACATTCATTAGGACTAAATTTTGCCGAAGAAGATGAATAAAGGAAGGTGAAAAGAGTTGGCAACAAATAGAAAATTAGGTAGAACAACTGATATAAGAAATGCTATGTTAAGAACATTAACAACAGACTTAATATTACACGGAAAAATCGAAACAACAGAAGCAAGAGCTAAAGAAGTAAAAGCCATTGCTGATAGCATAATATCATTAGCAATAAAAGAAAAAAATAATTTTGAAACAGTAGATGCTAAAGTTGTTAAAGCAAAATTAGATTCTAAAGGTAACAAAGTTACAGAATTAGTAAAAAGCAAAAATGGTAAAGAATATTTAAAAGTTGTTAAAGAAGAAACAACCGAAAAAAGACAAAAAGATATGCCATCAAGATTAAATGCAAGAAGAAAAATGATGACAAAAATAAATAAAGTAAAAGACGAAAACGGAAATAATATAGACTTAATAGCAAAATTATTCGATGAAATTGCTCCAAAATACGAAGGTAGAGTTGGAGGATATACAAGGATAATAAAAGCTGGTCCTCGTAGAGGAGACGGAGCAGAAGTAGCTATATTACAACTTATTTAGTAAAAATTAAATATAAATTATCAAGAGTGGAGTAGAGAACGGCTCGTTAATCCCACAGCAACCTATCATAAAGACAAGGTGCTAAAACCGTCAAAGCAAATGGCTTTGAGTGATGATTAGAAATAAAAAAACTCTTAGCAGAAGCTAGGAGTTTATTTTTTATAGAAAGGTTTGAAATATATGGATGAGATAAAGAAAATAAAAGAGATAAAAAATACGGTAAAAATAGTTAATATAGGAATTATAGCTTTTTTGGGAAGTATTGCATTTTTTAGCTTTATAATTTCTCCATCTAAGTCTGCTATACAGACAAGTATAGGACTTATCATATTTGCAATAATATTACAAATAATTAATATGACAATGTATATGACAATTAAATTATATTATAAGATTTCATATTCTAAAATTGATATTAACTTATTAAACCAAGAATATGAAAGAGAAATTGAAGGAATGCCACCTCCAGCAGTGGCATCATATTTGTACAATAGAAATATTGAGGTTTTTAGAGATTATACAGCAACTATTTTGAATTTATATGTAAAAAAATATATAGTAATTTCTGATTTTGAGAACAATGTTAAAATAAATATAGAAAAAAGTAAAGATTTATCAAAATTACAAAGTCATGAGAAATATGTATATGATTGTATTTCTGGACAAAATAAGTTTGATGAGGAAAAATTTAAAAATCTAATACTTGAAGATATTGAAAATGAAGGGCTAATGAAAAAAGTAGAAATAGATTATCCACATATACTTAATACTTTAATGATATTGATAATCTTGGCATTAAATATCATTTATATATTAATACAAGTAGTCTTATCTAGCAAAATTGAATTAGATGATATTATTTTTGGATTATTAATATGTGATATTATGATAGCTGGATGTTATAAAAAAGTCTACCAAATTATAAAGAAAAAATTCTTTACAGTATATAGATTACAAAATAAGGGTAAAAAAGAGCTAAAGAAAATAAAAAATTTAAAAAATTTCATGAAACAATATACTTTAATATATGAAAAAGATATTGAGTATGTAATGACTTTAGAAGGTTATATACCATATGCATTATCATTGGGAATTTCAAAAAAAATAGAAGAATATATCAGTAACAATGAAAAATATAGAAATTTGATATATGGAGAAAGGAGTTAATTATGAAAAAATTTTATTTTACATCTGAAAGCGTAACAGAGGGACATCCAGATAAATTATGTGATTATATATCAGATACAATATTAGATGAAGCTTTAAAACAAGACAAATATTCTAGAGTGGCTGTAGAAACATTTGCATCAGCAAATCAAATAACAATTGCAGGACAATTAACTACAAATGCTAAATTAGATATAGAAAAAATAGTAAGAGACAGAATTAAAGAGATAGGATATGATAATGCAGAATTAGATATGGATTATAGAATATGCAAAATTGATATTAATATCACAAAACAGAGTTCTGATATAGCACAAGGTGTTGATGTTGGGGGTGCAGGAGATCAAGGAATAATGTTTGGATACGCATCAGATGAAACAGAAGAATATATGCCTTTTGCAATTTCAATGGCACATAAATTATCAAGAAGACTAGCAGAAGTACGTAAAACAGGTATATTACCATACCTTAGACCAGATGGAAAAACACAAGTAACAGTAGAATATGAAGGAAACACAGTAAAAAGAATTGATACAATATTAATTTCTACACAACATAATGATGGAATAGATATGGATGCATTAATAACAGATATTAAAGACAAAGTAATAAATGAAGTAATACCACAAAAATATCTAGATGAAAATACAAAATATTATATTAATCCAACAGGAAGATTTGTAATAGGAGGACCTTTAGGAGACACTGGATTAACAGGTAGAAAAATAATAGTAGATACATATGGTGGATATGCACGTCATGGTGGAGGAGCATTTTCTGGAAAAGATGCAACAAAAGTAGATAGAAGTGCGGCATATATGTTACGTCATATAGCTAAAAATATTGTTGCAAATGGGTATGCTAAAAAATGTGAACTTCAAGTAGCATATGCAATTGGTGTAGAACAACCAATGTCAATATTTGTTGATACTTTTGGAACAAATGCAATACCAGAAGAAGAAATAGAAGAAAAAATAAGAAATAAATTTGATTTAACTCCAAAAGGAATTATAGAATATTTAGGATTACGTGAGCCAATATTCACAAAAACAACAAACTATGGACATTTCGGCAAACCAGAATTACCTTGGGAGAAAATAATAAAAATGTAACAAAAATTTAGAAATGGAATATTATAGCCATAAGGAGGAAAAGGGTATGGGGAATTTTATTATAAATTCACTACTTTGGACATTTGCTCTTTATGGCTTATTTGAATTAATTAAACAAATAATATATATGTGTACATATACAAATCTAAAGGAAGATGGAATTTACGTAATAATTGCTGTAAAAAACCAAGAGGAAAAAATAGAAGGTTTTTTACGTTCAATTATGTTTAAAATATTATATGGAAAAGAAGAAGAAATAAAAGACATAATCGTTACAGATTTAAATTCTAAAGATAAGACAAAAGAAATTATAGAAAAAATGGCTAAGGATTATGAATACTTAAAGGTTTCTAATTGGAAAGAATGTAAAGATATTATTGATAGCATAGACAATAACTAGAAAATATGATATAAATATAGATTATAAAAAGTAATAAATATAGAAGGAATATAAAATTATGTTAGAAAAATGTACAATATGTCCTCATAAATGTGGAATAGATAGAACCAAAAATATAGGAAGATGTAAATCAACTGATAAAATAAAAATTGCATTATATTCAACACACAGTTTTGAAGAACCATGTATTTCTGGCAAGAATCGGTTCTGGAACGATTTTCTTTTCTAATTGTAATATGAACTGTATATTTTGTCAAAATTATGAAATAAGCCAATTAGGCAAAGGAAAAGAAGTAACAATAGAAGACCTAGCAGATATAATGTTAAAACAACAAGAAAAAGGTGTAGAAAATATAAATTTAGTAACACCTACAAGTTATGCATTACATATTATAGAAGCAATAAAACAAGCAAAAAGCAAAGGATTGGTAATTCCAATAGTATATAACACAAATGGATATGAAAATGTGGAAACATTAAAATTACTAGATGGATATATTGATATATACTTACCGGATTTAAAATATTACTATAATGAGTTAGGAAAAAGTTTTTCGAAAGTAGACAATTATTTCGAGATTGCAACATCAGCAATAAAAGAAATGTATAGACAAGTCGGAGCACCACAATTAAACAAAAACGGAATAATGAAAAAAGGATTAATGATTAGACATTTAATTTTACCAAATCAAACAGAAAATAGTAAGCAAATTTTAAAGTGGATAAAAGAAAATTTAGATAATAATATATATGTAAGTATAATGGCACAATATTTTCCAACATATAAAGCCAAAGAATTGGACGAGTTAAATAGAAAGCTAACTAAAGAAGAATATGAAGATGTTGAAAATTATTTATATAAATTGAATTTAGAAAATGGGTATATTCAGGAACTTGGAGAACATGAAGAAGAATATGTGCCAAAGTGGGATTACTAATGTAACTTTTTTGTAAAAACAATTTACAAGCAAAAATTATTATGATATATTAAAAATGTAAGGAAGGGATGAAAAATGAGAATAGAAGAACCATGGATAAAAGTAGAAAAATTTGATGGAAAAAAAATAATGAAAAGATTAGAGCGTGCTTGTAGAACATGTTATCGTACAGAAGGCGTAATAACAGATGATAGTTATAAAAGAATATTAAATAATTGTATAACAGCAGGACATGAATCAGTATTAGAACATGAAAAAATAACAGTAAGAATATATAATGATATAGGTTCGTATAAAGATCTTACAAGACACAGATTTGCTAGCTTTTCAGTAGAATCAACTAGATTTTGCAGTTATAATAAAGATAAATTTGGAAATGAAATCACATTTATAAATCCACAATATATAGAAGATCCACAAACATATGAGACATGGAAAGAAACTATGCAAAATATTGAAAAATCATATATAAAAATGAAAGAATTAGGAGCTTCAACAGATATGTGTAGAGAAGTATTACCACATTCAACTGCAGCAGAATATACTATGACAGCTAATATTAGAGAATGGAGACATATTTTAAGTTTAAGAACAACAAAAAATGTACATCCATCAATTAGACAAGTATTAATTCCATTATTAAAATATTTTCAAGAAGAAATGCCAGAACTTTTCGGAAAAATTGAATATGATAGAGAATTTAAAACAGAATATTATGCTAATTTATCAGTAGAAGAGGAATTTTAAAAGGAGTGCAAAAAAATGTTAAGTATAATAGTAGCAAAAGCAAAAAATAATACAATAGGAAAAGAAAACAAATTATTATGGTATATACCAGATGATTTAAAAAGATTCAAAAATTTAACAACAAACCATAATATAATAATGGGAAGAAAAAGATTTGAATCATTAGGAACAATATTACCAGATAGAAAACACATTGTATTTAGTCAAAATCCAGATTTTAAAGTAAACAATGAAAACGTAGAAATTGTTCATTCTATGTTACAAATACAACAATACATAGAAGATGAAAATGAAAACTTTGTTATAGGTGGTGCAATGATATATAATTTATTGATGCCATATGTAACCAAAATGTATGTAACAGAGATAGATAAAGACTTTGAAGGAGATACATTTTTCCCTAGAATAAATAGTGATATTTGGGAAGAAATTAGTAGAGAAGAAGGACCAGAAGATTCAAAAAATAACTTTAAATATGAATATGTAACTTATAAAAGAAAATAAATAAAATAAATAGCTTTGGGCAAAATATAAAAAAAGGAGATTTTTATGTTTAAACCTAAAGCTATTTATTTTGAAAAAGAAATTGTAAATTATCCATTAGGCATTCAGTTAATGGAACAATATAAAGAAATACCAAAAGTAGAAATAGAAAATCATAATAATATAGAAGAAATGCGCAAAAAACAAAATTCAGAATTTGTAAATATGAAAAGTAATTTGATTATAGGAGTAAGAAAAACACATAAATTTGTTGAAAATTATAAAACATCAGATTACTTAGTTCCATATACCTCATCAGGATGCACAGCAATGTGTATGTATTGCTATTTAGTCTGCAATTATAATAAATGTGCATATTTAAGATTGTTTGTAAATAGAGAGCAAATGTTAGAAAAAATAATAAAAGTAGCAAAGCAAAGTGAAAAACAATTAACATTTGAAATTGGCAGCAACAGTGATTTGATTTTAGAAAACACAATTACAGGTAACTTAGTCTGGACAATAGAAAATTTTGCAAATACAGAAAAAGGACTTTTAACATTACCTACTAAATTCGAGATGGTTGATAGCATTTTACCATTAAATCATAATGGCAAAATAATAATTAGAATGAGTGTAAACCCAGAAGAGATTATAAATAAAGTAGAATTTGGAACTTCAAGACTAAAAGGCAGAATAGAAGCAATAAACAAATTAGTAGAAGCGGGATATAAAATTGGGATATTAATAGCTCCTGTAATATTAGTAGAGAATTGGCAACAGCTTTATACAGAATTAATACAAACTTTAAATTCCGAATTATTAGAAAAAGCAAAGAAAATGGCATTTTTTGAAATAATATTTATGACATACAGTTATGTTCATACTAAAATAAATGAAGAGGCATTTCCAGAGGCAATTAATTTATATGATAAAGAAATTATGACTGGAAGAGGAAATGGAAAATATGGATATAAAGAAAAAAATAGAATAGAAGCAGAGAAATTTTTAAGGGAACAAATGAATAAATATTTTCCTAATAATAGAATCGAATACGTGGTTTAATACTTGACATTACAGGAAAATCATAATATACTTTAAGCAGGCTTTGGAGAAGATTTCCAAGCTTGCTATTTATGTGTTTGAGCATAAATAATAAAAACAAAAAGGAGGCTAAATTCAATGAACAACTTAATTGAAATTAGATGGCATGGAAGAGGCGGCCAAGGTGCAAAAACAGCTTCACTATTATTAGCAGATGCAGCATTTAATACTGGAAAATACATTCAAGGATTTCCTGAATATGGGCCAGAAAGAATGGGGGCACCAATCACAGCATATAACAGAATAAGTGACAAACCAATCACAATACATAGTAATATATATGAACCTGATTATGTAGTAGTTGTAGATGATACACTATTAACATCAGTACCTGTAACAGCAGGGCTAAAAAAAGAAGGGGCAATTGTAATAAATACGACAAAGAAACCAGAAGAACTAAAAGAATTATTAAAAGGATATGACGGATCAGTATACACAATTGATGCTAGAAAAGTATCAGAAGAAGCATTAGGAAGATATTTCCCTAATACACCAATGCTTGCAGCAATTGTAAAAGTTGCAGGTGTTATGACAGATGAAGAATTACTTGAAGATATGAAAACTTCATTTAAACATAAATTTGCTAAAAAACCAGAAGTTATTGATGGAAACATGAAAGCATTAGAATTTGCATTAAAAGAAGTTACTAAAATACAATAAATCAAAAGGAGGAAAAACAAAATGACAGAAATTAATCCCAAAACACCTATGGAAGAATTAACAATAGGTGGAAATATATACTGTGCAGGAAATGCAAAAGAATTTAAAACAGGAGACTGGAGAAGCATGAAACCAATTTGGATAGAAGAAAAATGCAAACAATGTGGATTATGTTTCCCTGTATGCCCAGACAATTCAATTCCGGTAGGAAAAGATTTAAACAGAGGAGAATTTAATTATGATTATTGCAAAGGATGTGGAGTTTGTGCTAAAGCTTGTCCATTTGCAGCAATTGAGATGAAAGAAGAAGGAGTTTAATTTAAACGATATAACAATATTTGTTTAAATTGTAAATAGGAAGGAGACAAAAAATGAGTATAAGAGAAAGATTAAGTGGAAACGAAGCAACAGCAATAGCAATGAGACAAATCAATCCAGATGTAGTTGCAGCATTTCCAATAACACCATCAACAGAAATACCACAATATTTTTCAACATTTGTTGCAAATGGTGATGTAGATACAGAATTTGTTGCAGTAGAAAGTGAACATAGTGCAATGTCTGCAACAATAGGAGCAGAAGCAGCAGGAGCAAGAGCTATGACAGCAACTTCTGCAAATGGATTATCATTAATGTGGGAAATGATATATATAGCATCAAGTTTAAGATTACCAATAGTTATGGCTTTAGTAAATAGAGCAGTTTCAGGACCATTAAATATCCATAATGACCATTCAGATGCAATGGGAGTAAGAGATGCAGGATGGATAATGTTATTTTCAGAAAACAACCAAGAAGCATATGACAATATGTTAATGGCACACAGAATTGCAGAACACAAAGATGTATTATTACCATTAATGGTATGTCAAGATGGATTTATAACATCACATTCAATTGAAAATATTCAATTAGAAAATGATGAAGATGTAAAAAAGTTTGTTGGACAATATAAGCCAGAACACTATTTATTAAATAGAGATGAACCAATAGCTGTTGGACCATTAGACTTACAAGCATATTTATTTGAACATAAAGCACAACAAGCAGAAGCAATGAAAAAAGCAAAAGAAGTAATAAAAGAAGTTTCAGAAGAATTTGCTGAATGGACAGGAAGAAAGTATGAATTCTTCGAAAAATATAAATTAGATGATGCAGAAATTGCAATAGTATGTATGAATTCAACTGCCGGAACAACAAAAGCAGTTGTAGATAGATTAAGAGAACAAGGTATAAAAGCAGGATTATTAAAAATAAGAATGTATAGACCATTCCCAGCAGAAGAAATTGCAGAAGTTTTATCACATTTAAAAGCAGTTGCAGTATTAGATAAAGCAGATTCTTTAAATGCAGCAGGAGGAGCTTTATTTGAAGATGTAACATCAGCAATGTATGTAAATAAGAAACAAGTTCCAATGGTAAACTATGTATATGGAATTGGAGGAAGAGACACAACAGAGAAACAATTAGAATCAGTATATACAGATTTATCAGAAATAGCAAAAACAGGAGAAATAGGAGAACCATATAGATATTTAGGACTAAGAAGGGAGGAAAAGTAAAATGGCATATAATTTAAAAGAAGTAATGGCAAATAAACCCTCAAGATTTACAGAAGGACACAGAATGTGTGCTGGATGTGGTGCACCAGTAGTAGCAAGAATGATAATGAGAGCCTTAAAAACAGAAGACCATGCAGTTGTAGCAAATGCGACAGGATGTATGGAAGTATCAACATTTATATATCCATATACAGCATGGACAGACTCTTTTATCCATACAGCATTTGAAAATGCAGGAGCAACTTGTGCAGGAGCAGAAGCAGCGTACAAATCAATGAAAAGACAAGGAAAATTGCCACAAGATAAAGATACAAAATTCATTGCATTTGGAGGAGATGGAGGAACTTATGATATAGGTTTACAAAGTTTATCAGGAGCAATGGAAAGAGGACATGATATGGTATATGTATGTTATGACAATGGAGCATATATGAACACAGGGATTCAACGTTCATCAGCAACTCCAAAATTTGCAGATACAACAACATCACCAGCAGGAAAAGTAACACCAGGAAAGATGCAAGTTAGAAAAGACTTAGCAAAAGTTATGGTAGGACATCACATTCCATATGTTGCTCAAACACTTGCAATGAATAATTTCAAAGACTTATACGAAAAAGCAGAGAAAGCAATCTATACAGAAGGACCAGCATTTTTAAATGTTATGGCACCATGCCCAAGAGGTTGGGGATATGCAACAGAAGACTTAATGAAAATCAACAAATTAGCAGCAGATACATGTTATTGGCCATTATATGAAGTTGTAGATGGAAAATATAAAATAACATATAAACCAGCTAAGAAACTTCCAATAGAAGAATTTTTGCGTCCACAAAAACGTTTTAAACATATGTTTAAGCCTGGTAATGAATGGATGATTCAAGAATTCCAAAGAGTTGTTGATGAGAGATGGCAAGAACTTCTTGACTTGGAAGAGATTACTAATAGAGATGCACGGAAAAAAAGCGGAATAATCGGTGCAAATATAAGGAAAACTTATATTTAATATTAACATAATTAATTTGATTAATTAACATAAAGATGCTATAATATAATTGAAGTAAGCAAAGAGCTTAGGAGGTGGGAAAAATTACTAACTTATAACAGGTATATTTACCAGATAGCTATGTACTCAAAAAACAAATAACAACAAAAGGAGAAAAAAACTATGAGAAAGATCAAAAAAATGATGGTAACAGTTGTGACTATGATGGCAATTGCAATGTCTTTAACTGGATGTGGAAATCTGTTCCGGGAAGATGACAAACATGCCACAGTGTCAGTGACAACATCAGATGGGCAGGCATATGTTTTCCAGAGTGTTAACGGTTCAAATTGTACAGTATCAGGAAAAGAAAAGGCATTACGTGAGTGCAAATTTGACTTGAATCTGAAAACAGGCGAAACTGCACACATTGTTTTAAAATGTGAGGCTTGTGGAAACGAGCGGGAATTTAATGTGGCAGAACCATGGTCAGACGTCATTTTCTGTGATTGTCCAGAGGAGATTGACGAAAACAACAATGCCAGGGAATATGCAGCAATTGAAGTCTCATATAATCAGAAGGAGGACAAAGAGAGTTAGTAAATAAAAAGCTCACATAATTGTGTGGCGCAATAAAAGCTGGGAGAGAAGGTTATGCAACTTTCTCTCCTAGCTTTTATTTTTTGAAAGATTGCAGTGCACGGAAAAAAAGCGTTTTGAAATGTGCAACATAATTAATCATATTTTTTCTGATTAAATTAAGTAAGTATTGCATAAATTGTAGAAATTTAGTATAATATTTTTAGAAAAATAAAAATAAATAATATTATATAAGTAGGTGTTAAAAATGAGGTTAATGGATGAGTTGAATACTAATTCAGAATTACTAAATGATAATGTAGATTATTCTATTAATAGAGAAGTATCAAGTTTTTTTGCAAAAAATGAATCTCCAAATTTTAAAGATGTAAAATTATTGATAGATAAATTAATTGTTGAAACTTTAGATCAATTCGCAATTGAAACAGGAAAAAGAGATGTTAGAACTAGGATTAGTGATTTTTATAAAAGAATTTATTCGATAAAAGAAAATTCTAATTTTCAAATTTGGATGACTAAAAATGAAGATGGAAAAGAATTATATGGAAGAGTAATGAGTTTACTAAAAAGTGAACAATTCCCTGATCCAAGAGAATATAGTCCTGAACGTGACAAAAGAATTGTAATAGATAGAGGAAATTTTAAACAGGTGGATTTCGATATAAGAAAAAAATGTTTTGAAGATATTATAAATAACGATGAGTTAGATATAGTTACTTCTGCACATATGCAAACTCTTTGTGACATTATTGGAGATAAACCTAAAAATTTGATAGAAATGAATTTAGGAAGAATGGATATGAATCATGCTATACTGATGAAAGTTATATTGCAATATCTAGGTTATAATATAGAGTTAAAGAGCTTATTAACAGGAAATGAAAGAGTTATTGCAAGTAAAATTCCATTAAGCTATGAAAAAAGAAATGATAAAATATTTCAAAATTTTGAATTGGAAGAAATGGGAATACCAGATGGATTTTCATTTGAAGAATGGAAAATGGTACAGGAATACGATGAAAGTATTGAAGGACTTGCATCAATATTTAGTAAGTTTAGTGTTCCGCAAAAAGGAAATGCCAATATAATGGGTTCAGAAAGTACAGTTGGAAAATCAACAATAAATAGAAATATAGAAGAATTAATAGAAGAATGTAAAATAGGAAAATATGATGATATAAGGAAACATGGAAGTTCTCCTTGTTATGCAATCGATGATGATGTTGTATTAGTTCATCATAAAAATTCAGAGGACTCAAAGATATTTGCTGAATTTTTTAAAAGTCTATCTGATGAAGATAAAAAAAATATTTTTACTGTAATTGATTATAAGGAGATTGAAGGAGATGATAGATGTTGGGAATTACAAGCAAGAGCAAGTGGTGAACATTTTAGAGGAGATGTTGAAGGGCAAGAACAAATCAAGAACGAATTATTAAATAGGTATTCAATGATTTTAGGAATGCCACAAGAACATATAAGAGATTTTTTTAGAGCAATAATGGTTTTAGGAAGTAATAAAATGGAATATGATAATAGCGGAAATAATGTATTATATGACAAAGACAAAGGATTTCAGATTATTGATTTAGATTATTGTGGAAAGCGTATACCAAATTATAAAATAGACATCAATAATCTATTATTGCCTGATAACTATCAAACTATGACATTGTTGCTAGGAACTAATCAAATTCCGAAAGTTAGTCAAAAGTCATATGGGAGAAAAATTACACAGACAGATAGAGAACAAATAAGGCCAATAATACAAGAAACATTAAAAAAGATTATCTTATCTGTACTAGAGCTAGAATATAATGGTCAAAAAATAACTTATGAAGGGATAAAGAATTGCTTGGAAGAGTATAAAGAATATGGTATAGAACTATCAATTGATGAAATTTTGAATAATAAAAATAAATTTATAACTCAGGAGGAGGTTGGAAAAGCAACAATTAATAGAAATATTGAAGGAATTGATATAGCAAAAGAGAAAGTTAGCAATATTGCAGAAAAAATTAGATATTCAAATCAAGATATAGAGCAAGAATAGAGGAGGAAAAATAAGATGGAAGATAAATTTCCAAAAGCTTATTATGAAGTGTTAGAGATATTAAAGTATATGCCATTAGAAAGTGTGAATAAAATACCAAAATCTTTATTAGAAACATTTGAACTTAACAAAGATATTAATCATAATTTTAAAGTAGATATAAATAAAAATTTTGAAGAACAAGACTTATTAGAAGAAACTAAAGATATTTTTGCCAATATATTTAGAGACTTTTGGGCTACTCCATATCAAAAAGAAAGAATTATTGCAAAGCAGAATTATGATAGAAAAGTTTTAGAGGAAGAGAAAAGACGAAAATATAATCCTGATAATTTATTAAAAAAAATAACTAAAGATCAGAATGAATTTTGCAATAATGAGATAAATAATAATTTGAATAATAATCTACCAGTTGAGTACAAAAAAACTTTTTACCAGAAAATTATTGGATTTTTTAAGCGTATATTTAATCTATAATATATTAGGATACTAAAAAAGACAGGATAAGTCATTTGATGAAAGTACGCAGATGTGATAAAAAAAGAATTTTAGAAAGAGAGTGAGCAAAAATGAAACTAAACATAGTAATGGTAGAACCAGAAATACCACAAAACACAGGAAACATAGCAAGAACATGTGCAATAACAGGAGCAAAACTGCATTTAGTACATCCATTAGGATTCCAAATAGACGAAAAAACATTAAAAAGAGCAGGGTTAGACTATTGGGACAAACTAGATATAGAAGAACATGATTCATTAGAAAAATTTTTAGAAAAATATAAACCAGAAGAAAACAATATGTTTTTTGCAACAACAAAAGGCAAAACACAATATACAGATATAGATTATTCAAAAATGGATGAAGTATTTGTATTATATGGAAAAGAAACAAAAGGACTACCAGAATGGCTTTTAGAAAAGTATTTAGACAAAAAAACAATAAGAATTCCAATGTTGCCAACATTAAGGTCACTAAATTTATCAAATTCAGTTGCGATAATTACATATGAAATATTAAGACAACATAATTTTGAAGACTTGCAAGGAACAAGTAATTATTTTGATAAATAATTGCACGGAAAAAAAGCGATCTCACGTGTGCAATGCACGGAAAAAAAGCGATCTCACGTGTGCACTTGACAACTTTACATAAGCATGCTAAAATATGAAAGTATGCCAAAAAGGTATAGTAACTATAAAAAACTCATTTTAAAAACAAAAATAATTATGGAGGTACAAAAAAATGAGATTACGGTTTAACTTAGGAGCAATTGTAGAAATTACGCTCTTTGGCGAAGAAAATAGTACACCTATTACTGGAAAGGTTGTTGGTGTAATGGATGACGAAGTGCAGCTTTGTCCGCAGCTAAGAGTGAAAAGAGAAAGAGAAGTGTCTGATTGGCACTTTAGCGAAGATCCTGATTACAGCGATGAGATTTCTGTGGATACAAAGGAGGTTATACATCTTAATCGTCAACTTATTAAAAGCTGGAAATATGTGCATATAAATGAATTAAACAAAAAAGGTGCGGTTAATGAGGAAAAAGATATGATAACTGGAAAAGGTATCGAGGATTTTACTCAAAACGAGTTTGACCCTGAGACAGGACTTTGCCTTGGAAACGGAGAATACTGCGGAAATATCAAAGAACATTACGAAATGCCAATTGTAATTGCAGTGAAACAGTCTGAAGAAGATGAAGAAAAAGATCAAAGGAAATAAAGGAACCGTAAAAGAAACGGACTCTCTTGTAAAAGGGAGTCTGTTTCTTTATAAAAATTCCTTGAAGAAAATAGCAAAACGTGATATTATTAGGATTAGAGAGGAAGATAGAACGAGTGGAAGAAATTGAAGGAGTATTAACAGAAATAATATATCAAAATGAAGTTAATAGTTATGTAGTAGGAATATTTGAAACAGAAGAAGAACAAATAACAGTTGTTGGATATCTACCATTTATAAAAAAGGGAGATACTTTAAAAATAATAGGAAAATTTGTAGAACATAAAGATTATGGGGAACAATTTAAAATAGAAACATTTGAAAAATTAATGCCACAAACTTTAGGAGCACTAGAAGCCTATTTAGCAAATGGAAATATAAAAGGAGTAGGCCCAGCAACTGCTTCCAAAATAGTTAATAAATTTGGAGAAGACACAATACATGTACTAAAATTTGAACCACAAAAATTAGCTCAAATAAGAGGAATTACCAAAGACAAGGCAATAGAAATATCAGAAAGTTTTATAGAAAATTGGGAAGTGTGGCAGATTGTTGGATTTCTTGAAAGATTTGGAATTGGAGCTGAAAGTGCAAAAAAAGTATATGATTTATTAGGAATAAACGCAATTGCGGAAATAGAGGCAGATCCATATATGCTTATAGATATATCAAGAGGGGTAGATTTTAAGCAAATTGACCAAATGGCAATTGAACTAGGAATAGAAAAAGAGAATCAAAAGAGAGTAAAAAGTGGAATAAAATATGCACTTATAAAAATTACATACAATGGTCATTGTTGTACACTAAAAGAAAATTTAATAGAATATGTAAAAACTTTATTAAATGTAAATGAAGCAACAATAGAAAATGGAATAATCAATCTTAAAGTAAATGATGAAATTGTTGTAGAAAATAGAGATGGTGAAGAATGGATATATTTATATTCATTTTACAATGCGGAAAATCAAATTGCTAGAAACATTTTAGAATTAGATAAATATAGAAATGTAAAAAAAGTATCTAATATTGAAAAAGAACTAAATTTAGTAGAAAAAAGAACTGATATAATACTATCAGAAAAGCAAAAAGAAGCAATAAGAGCAATAAATGATAACAATGTAACAATAATAACAGGAGGACCTGGAACCGGAAAAACAACAATAATAAAAAGCATAATTGAAATTTACAAACAGAAGAAATACAAAATTGTATTGTGTGCACCAACTGGAAGAGCTGCAAAAAGAATGACAGAAACTACAGGAGAAGAAGCAAGTACACTACATAGATTGCTAGAAATAGGAAAAGTAGATGAAGAATCACTATTTAAGAAAGACAATGAATATCAAGGTGCACCAATAGATGGAGACATAATAATAGTAGATGAAGTTTCTATGGTTGATATGTTTATAATGAGCTATTTGTTAGATTGCATATATAAAGGAACTAAATTGATTTTGGTAGGAGACTGTGACCAATTGCCATCAGTTGGACCTGGAAGTGTATTAAAAGATTTGATTGCATCAGAAAGAATTGTAACAGTACACCTTGACAAAATATTTAGACAAGCAGCTAAAAGTAAAATTATAGTCAATGCACATAGAGTTAATAATGGAAAGAAATTTATTAGTAAAGAAGACCCAGAAATGGAAGAAGATTCTAAACAAGATTTTTTCTTTATAAAAGAAAATAATCAAGAAAAGGTTTTAGAACAAGTATTGTCATTATGTAATGGAAGACTTAAAAAATTTGGAGATTATGATTTCTTTGAGAGTATACAAGTTTTAAGTCCTACTAAAAAAGGATTGCTTGGAACAAAAGAAATGAATAAAGCATTACAAGAAGAATTAAATCCACATAGAGAAGGAGAAGCGGAAAAAAACAGTATGGGAGCAATATTCAGAATTGGCGATAGAATAATGCAAATAAAGAATAATTATGATATGTATTGGGAAAAGAAAAATGAGGGCGAAGTTGAAGTAGGAAACGGTGTATTTAATGGAGAAACAGGAACAATATTAAATATAAATGAGAAAGAAAAAAATATATGTGTTAAATTTGATGATGATAAATATGTTTGGTATGAATTTAATGATTTGGAACAAATAGAACACAGTTATTGTATTACAATTCATAAAGCACAAGGAAGTGAATTTGATGTTGTAATTATGATTGTACCACAAGCTGCACCAATGCTTCTTACAAGAAATTTATTATATACAGGATTGACTAGAGCAAAAAAATTATTGATTATTATTGGAAACGAGAGAGTTATAGATTATATGATTAATAATGTGGACAGTAAAAAAAGAAATACTGGATTAGAATTTAAAATGAAGAACATGAATACTTGACAATTTTTAGACATTATTGTAATATTAAGTGGGAGGAAAAAAATATGAGTAACAGAAGAAGTTTTTTTATGAAATTTACAAGAGAAGATGCAAAAAAACAAATAGAAATTAAAGAGAAAAAATTAAATAGAAAATTAACACCTGAGGAGAAACACAAAATAATAAAAGGAGTAGCACATAATGCGAGGGAAAAAGCTATAAGAGCATCTTTAGCTGCATTTTTAGGAATTGGAACAATTGCAGCAGGAGTAACAGCAGTAAGAGCATTAAATCCAGGAACAGAAGTAAGAACAGAAACCCAAAGCAATACAAATGAAACAGAAAAAGGAAAATCTTTTAAGGAGGGCATATTAGTTGAAGATAAAGATGAAAAAGAAATCAATGCTTTAAATACTAAAGAAGCGATTGTAGCATACTTAAAAAATATGTATATAGAAGAATATGAGAAAGAAACAGGAGATACAACATTAACAACAGCAGATATAAAAATTATGGAATCTTCACAAGACTATATATATCAACTAGAAGATGGAACATTTGTTACACATGGACAAAATCCAGAAACAACAGAAATGAATATGAAAGAAAATGGAGAAGAGTATTCTACATATACTAATGAAAAAGGAACTGCGATTGAGTCAAATGTATATTCAGTTCGATTAAACGAAAATGATAAAATACTTGATATGATAACAGAAAAGGATTTAAAAAGAACAATTCCAGGTGATAATTATTTAGAAATGAAAGACTATAATTCTATACTTGAAAAAATGGGAAACGTAGTAAGTAAGTCTTATAGCTTAATGAATGTAGTAGGAGCTGAAAATATATCACAAGCAACAGTAGATAATTATAAAAAAGAATTATTGAAAGCGGTAAAGAAATATCAAATTGATAATATAGGGCAAACACAAGATACAACACAACAAGATGTTCAAAAGGATGACGGAATGGAAATAGATGATTAATGTATAAAACACCACTTTTTGCAAACAATATGTTTAAAACATAATTTGCAAGGAGTGGATTTTTTTGAGAAAATATCAAAAATTAGACATAGAAGGAGCAATACTAGATGAAGAGCAACTAAAAAAGCATATGGAAAAAATAGCAATACAACATACATTAAAATCAAAATCAGATAAAAACACATATCCAATACCACAAATGTTAACAAACTATGGGTTAATAAAAAGTACGTATAATCTATTAAATGAACATATAAAATTAGGAATAAACATACATCCAGCTGGAGAATGGATATTAGACAACTTTTATATAGTAGAAGAATCTGTAAGACAAATAGAAAAAGAGATAACATTAAAAAAATACACAAATTTTGTAGGAATTCAAAATGGTAAATATACAGGATTTGCACGAATATACGTATTAGCAAACGAAATAGTAGCATATACAGATAACAGAATAACAGGAGAGAACTTAGAAAAATATTTGCAAGCATATCAAACCAAAAAAACATTAAATATGGAAGAAATATGGAATATAGGAGTGTTTTTACAAATAGCAATAATACAAAACATTGCAGATATATGCGAAAAAATATATAGTAGTCAAATCCAAAAATATAAAGTAAAAAGTATAATAGAAAGACTAGTAGAAAAGAAAGAAAAAAGCGAATTAAAATATAATCAATTTTCTGGAATGAGGCTAAAAGGTAATGAAGTAAAAAATATGAAATATCCATTTATAGAATACATGTCATATTCACTAAAGAAATATGGAAAAAAAGCATATGGATATCTAAATATTTTAGAAGAAGAAGTAGAAAAACTAGGAATAACAGTATCAGACGCAATACAAAAAGAGCATTTTGCAACAGCTATAAGAAAAATAACAATGAGAAATTGCATAACAAGTATAAAAACTATTCAAAGAATAAATTTTTTAGATATATTTGAAAAAATTAATGGAGTAGAAGGAATTTTAAGTAATGATCCAGCAGGAGTATATGACAAAATGGAATATAAAACAAAAGAATATTATAGAAATACAATAAAAGAAATTGCACAAAAAACGAAAATGTCTGAAATATATATAGCAAGAAAAACAATAGAATTGTGTAATAATGCTGAAAGTGGAAGCAAACAGAGCCATATAGGATATTATTTAATAGATGATGGAAGAAGCGAATTATATAATAAATTACAATATAAAGAAAAAATATTAAAACCACAAACAAAATCAAAAATTTATATCATAACATTTTTTATACTAACATTAGGATTATCAATTATATTAGCAGGAGTAAACGAAAAAAGTCTAACTAAATTTATATTAACAACAATATTTTTAATTATACCAATATCAGAATTTGTAACTCAAACAATTCAATATATATTAGGTAAAATAATAAAACCAAAAATAATACCAAAGATGGAATTAGCAAATGGAATAACAAAAGAAAATGCAACATTTGTAGTAATACCAACAATTATAAAAACAAAAGGAAAAGTGCAAGAACTATTTGGTAAAATGGAAGTATTTTATTTAGCTAATAAAAGCCAAAATTTATATTTTGCATTATTAGGAGACTGTTCTGAAAGTACTACAAAAGATGAAAAATTTGATAAAGAAGTAATAGAAGAAGGGCTAAAACAAGTAGTTCTTTTAAACGAAAAATATTCACAAAATGGATTTCCGATATTTCACTTTATTTATAGAGAAAGGCAATACAATAAAAAAGAAGATAAATATCTAGGATGGGAAAGAAAAAGAGGATTACTTACACAATTTAATGAATATATCTTAAAAAATGAAAAAAATAAATTCAAAATAAACACAATAAATCAACAAGAATTACCAAAAATAAAATATGTAATAACATTAGATGCAGATACAGACTTGGTTTTAAATACTGCATTTGAACTAGTTGGAGCTATGTCACACATATTAAACAAACCAGAAATACAAAATGGAATAGTAACAAATGGTCATGCATTAATGCAACCACGAGTAGGGATAAATTTAAATGTTAGTCATACAAATTTATTCACAAAAATCTTTGCAGGAGCTGGTGGAATAGATAATTATACAAATGCAATATCTGATATATATCAAGATAATTTTCAAGAAGGAATTTTTACAGGAAAGGGAATATATGATGTTGAAATATTTTCAAAAGTATTAAAACAAGAAATTCCAGAAAATACAGTACTTAGTCACGATTTATTAGAGGGAAGTTATTTAAGATGTGGATTAGCGTCAGATATAATGTTAATGGATGGATATCCTACTAAATATGCGAGTTTTATGAATAGGTTATCAAGATGGACAAGAGGAGATTGGCAAATTACAAGATGGCTAAAAAGCAAATTAAATGCACTTTCAAAATTCAAAATATTTGATAATTTAAGAAGAAGTTTATTTGAAATAGCAACAATAGTTTTGCTAGCATGGGGAATATGTACAAAAAGTCAATGGCTAGTATTAATATCACTTGGAGTTGTTATATATCCATTTGTATTAGAAATTTTAACATTGGCATTTTCAAGAAAAGAAGGAGAGAAAAAACAAAGAACATTTACACCACATATTGCAGGTGTAAAAGGTGCAATATATAGGGCAATTTTAACAGTAGGTTGTGTGCCATATAAGGCATACGTAGAATTAAAAGCGATTTGTAAAACAATATATAGAGTAAATATTTCTCATAAACATTTGTTAGAATGGATGACTTCAGAAGATGCAGAAAAACAATCTAAAACTACATTTGAAAATTATTATAAAATGATGGCTATAAATGTAATATTCGGAATATTAGCAATTTTACTGGGTTTTGATAGATGGTTATTAACAATTATTGGAATTTTGTGGATAACTACTCCTTATATCATGTATAAAATAAGCAAAGTACCTGAAAATAACAAGAAAAAAATAGCGAAAGAAGATGAAATATATCTAAAAGAAATTGCACAAAGAACTTGGCAATTTTTTAAAGACTATTTAACAGCAGAAAACAATTATATGATTCCAGATAATTATCAAGAAGACAGAAAGCAAGTAGTAGTTCCAAGAACATCATCTACAAATATAGGACTTTCAATGTTAGCAATAATATCAAGTTATGACCTAGGATTTGAGGGATTAGAATCAAGTATAGATAGACTAAAAAAGCTAATAAATGTTGTATATGAACTTCCAAAATGGAATGGACACTTATATAATTGGTATAATATAAAAACCAAAAAACCATTAATTCCAAGATATATTTCAACAGTAGATAGTGGAAATTTAGTTGGGTATATGTACACAACAAGAGCTTTTTTAGAGGAGCTAGACAAAACAGATGCAATAGAAGATTTGATAAATAAATTAACAGAAATGATAGAAGATACAGATTTTAAAGTATTATATAATGAGGAGCAGAGGTTATTTTCAATAGGATTTAATATAGAAGAAAACAAATTAACAGATTCATATTATGACCTATTAGCATCAGAAGCAAGACAAGCAAGTTTAGTGGCAATAGCTAAAAATGATGTGCCATCAAAACATTGGAATAATTTAAGTAGAACATTAACAGTATTACGAAAATACAAAGGACTCATTTCATGGTCAGGAACAGCATTTGAATATTTAATGCCAAATATCAATATTCCAAGATATAAAGGAAGCTTATTAGACGAATCATGTAAATTTGCAATAATGAATCAAATTGAATATAGCCAAAAACTAGGAATACCTTGGGGAATATCAGAAGCGGCATTTAATTTAAAAGACCTACATTCAAATTATCAATATAAAGCATTTGGAATACCATGGTTAGGGCTAAAAAGAGGATTAGCAGATGAAATGGTAAGTGCAACTTATGGAAGCGTATTAGCAATAACAGATATGCCAACAGCAGTATTAAAGAATCTAAAAGAATTAGAAAAACAAGGAATGTATGATAAATATGGATTTTATGAATCAATAGATTACACACCAGAAAGACTTACAAAAGGTCAAAAATCAATACCTGTAAAAACATATATGGCACATCATCAAGCCTTGATACTACTATCTATAAACAACTTATTTAATAATCAAATATTTCAAAAAAGATTCATGAAAAATCCAGAAATAGAAGCAGTAAGTATTTTATTGCAAGAAAGAATGCCAGAAACATTTATAATAACAAAAGAATCAAAAGAAAAACCAGAAAAAATTAGATATCAAGATTACGAAAATTATACAGTAAGAGAATATAACAAAATAGATGAGAGAGTAATCAGAGGAAATGTAATAGGAAATGAAAAATATGTTGTGGCAATGAATCAGATAGGATGTGGAGTAAGTAAATTTGAAGAAAATTATATAAATAGGTTTAAAAGAACAGATGATTATAACCAAGGAATATTTTTCTATATAAAAGATATAAAAACAAATGAAATCTGGTCTGCAACAGATGATAATAATTGTGAGCAATTTACAGTTCAATTTATGCCAGACAGAAATCAATTTGAAAAAACAGAAGAAGAAATAAAAACAAAATTCAAAGTTACTGTTGATGCAAATGAACCTGTTGAAATACGAAGACTTGAAATTCAAAATAAAACACAAGAAGAAAAAATATTAGAAGTAACATCATATTTTGAGCCTGTACTTTCAAGAAAAGAGCAGGATTATGCACATCAAGCATTTAATAATCTATTTTTAGTATATGGATATGATGAAGAAAATGATTATTTGACAGTAAAAAGAAAGAAAAGAGAAAGTAATCAAAAAGAATTATATTTAATTGCAAAAATGCAAACAAATAGTGAAAAAATAGGAGAAACAGAATATGAAATAGATAGAGCAAAATTTACTGGAAGAAATAATTTTGGAATACCAAAAGCTGTTCAAAATTCAACTCCATTGTCTAGAAAAATAGGACTTACTACAGAAGGAATAGTTGCATTAAAAAATACAATAAAAATTCAGCCAGAACAAAAAGTATATGTTGATTTAATATTATCAGTTGAATATGAAGAACAGCTAGCAATTCAAAATATAGAAAAATACAAAGTAATAGAAAATGTGGGCAGAGAATTTGAGATTGTAAAAGCTAAAACAGAAGCAGAATCAAGATATCTTGAAATTAAAGGTAAAGATATGGATGTATATCAAACGATATTATCATACATTTTGTTTGATAATCCGTTGAAAAACAATTCTAAATTGGCATACAAAACCTATGAGCAAAAAGACTTATGGAAATATGGTATTTCAGGAGATTTGCCTATAATTACAGTTACAATAAAATATATAAATGATATTTATGTTATTAGGCAAATTATAAAAGCATATGAATTTTTTAGAACTAAAAATATTCAAGTTGAGTTGGTAATAATAGATGAAGAAAACTACAGTTACGAAAACTATATAAAAGATGAAATTGAAGGAGTTATTTTAAATTGCCATTTAGCATATATGAAAAACATCTATGGTGGGATTTTTGTACTTTCTAAAAGTGAGATAGATGTACAAGATTTAAATTTAATAAAATTTGTATCAAGTTTAGTAATTGATAGCCATTTAGGAAATCTACAAAATATCATTAAAGATATGGAAGAAGATGTATTAGACGAATATAGAATTGTTGAAAATACTTCTAAAATAACAGGAAAAGAAGATAATACAAAAGATATAGATGTTTTAAATAATATAAAAGAACCTAAATATTACAATGAATATGGAGCTTTTTCAGAAGATGGAAAAGAATATGTTATAAGAGTAAATAAAGAAAACAAATTGCCAACAACATGGAGCCATATAATAGCAAACGAAAAATTCGGTAGTGTAGTAACAGAAAGTGGCGGAGGATATACATGGTATAAAAATAGCAGATTAAATAGAATTACAAGTTGGCAAAACAGTGCATGTAGTAATATTCCATCAGAAATAATTTATTTAAAAGATGAAGAAAATGGACGTATATGGACACTGACTGCAATGCCTATATCAGATGACAAAAATTATAATGCAATATTTGGATTTGGATATGCTAAATATATTCATTCAAGTGATGAAATTATACAGGAATTAGAAGTATTTGTACCACAAGAAGAAAGTTGTAAAATTAATATTTTAACATTGAAAAACAATGCTCCTAAAAAGAAAAAAATAAAAATTCTATACTATGTAAAACCAGTAATAGGAGAAGATGAAATAAAATCAGACAGTTATATAAAACTTAAATATGAAGAAAATTCAAATATGGTAATTGCTAAAAATCTTTATAATGTTGATGAATTTAATGATACAATATATGTTTCTAGTAGTGAAAAAATAAAATCATTTACAGGAAATAAAAAAACATTTAATATAAATAATGTAAGGCTTGATAATGATAATGGAATAGGTAAAAAGTCTTGTATAGCAATAGAATTAGAAATTGAAATAGAAAGTTTTTCTGATAAAAAAATATCTATAATTTTAGGCGCAGAAGAAAATTTAGTTTTAGCAAAAGATATTGCATATAAATATTCTAAAATTCAAAATTGTAATATGGAACTTGTAAAAGTAAAAAATAAATGGAACGAATTATTAGGAAGAGTACAAGTAAAAACACCATATGAATCTTTAAATATAATGCTTAATGGCTGGATTATGTATCAAACTATTTGTAGTAGATTACTTGCTAAAAGTGGATTTTATCAATCTGGTGGAGCATATGGTTTTAGAGACCAATTGCAAGATGCATATGGTACAAAGTTTTTGGATACAAAT